>JBGUWA010000065.1:0-3117 GCA_045220635.1 Candidatus Alloenteromonas sp.
CCTCTTCTATAAGGAACAATATGGCGTAGCTTTCGCCACCCATCCTAGCGCCGCTTTCTTCGTCGACGTCGAAGAAGAAATGGAACGCATCAACAAAGAAATCACCGACTAAAAGAAAAAAGCGATTTCCCGCTTTGGAATCGTCAACGAAGCATTTTCAATGCGAATTTTTCGCAAAACCCACTTCTTTTTCAATTGATGGGTTTTTCGTTACTTTTTTCTGCGTTTTGGAAAGGCGATTTCTCGCGCGTTCGCTCTTGACATGACCCGCATGAGCGCATACGATTATGCACGCTAAGGTAGGATATAGCGATGGCAAGGAAAAAGGTTTTTTTAATCTGCACGGAATGCCTGAACCGGAACTACACCACCAGCAAGCGCAGCGATGACCCCGTGCGCAGGGAGCTCAACAAGTATTGTCCGGTCTGTGGCAAGCACACTCTGCACCGCGAGTCAAAGTAAGGAGGGAATTATGACCCCAAAAAAATACGTCAAAGAAGTCATTAAGGAAGGCAAACGCGTTCGTTGGCCCAAACGTGACGTCCTCATCCCGACGATTATCGTCGTCATCATCATCGCCGGCATCGCCGCCCTCTTCCTCTCGCTCGAAGACCTTGCGGCAGGGCGCTTGATCCAAATTCTTAGAGATGCATTCGGAGGAAAATAAACCATGCCAGCACAATTAGGTGAAAAGCAGTGGTATATCATCAATACCTACTCGCAACACGAATCCAAAACCGCGGAAAACTTAAAGAAGCGTATCCAGACGATGAACATGCAGGACCTCATCCTTCGCATTGTCGTCGCGGAACAAGATGTCCCCGTTCTCAAGGATGGACTTCCTACAGGCAAAACCAAAAAGATCAACCTCTACCCTGGTTACATCTTCGTGGAAATGATCATGACCCACGAATCATGGTACATCGTCCGTAACACGCCGGGCGTCACCGGTATCGCCGGTTCTGGCGGCGGCGGTCAGATGCCGACCCCAGTCTCCCGCGAGGAGATTGAGCCTGTCTTGAAGCGCATGGGCCTCGTCGACGACGCAATGTATGAACGCTACTCGGTTGGCGATCGCGTCCGCGTCATCCGTGGACCTCTTGAAGGCACAGAAGGCAAGATCATCTCCATCGACAAGGAAACTGGAGCCTGCCGTGTGGAAACCGTCTTCTTCGGACGTTCCACGCCAGTTGACGTCGACTTCTCGGAGATCGAGAAGATCTAAGGATCGTTACTCCTCGTCGTTACCCCAATGGAGGAACTCGTCGAGGAGTTTTTCTTTCTCCTGGCACTCCACTTCGGAGTAGGAATAAACCTTCTTTTCCGTGGACATGGCCCATTCACGATACTTGCGGATCATGTAACGGGCACGGTGCACCTCGATGCCAAGGATACGCGCAGCCGAGGGGATGCTGTAGCCTTGGGAGATCAGCTCGACCAAGGTGACGACATTGCTGTCGATTCCCTTGGGAAGTTTCTGGCCATCCATGAGCACCTCGGCGTAATTTAAGAACACGCGAGGGTCATCGATTTCCGATTCGGAGGGAATGCAGTCATGAAGAACATAACCGCCCTCACCGTATTCGACGAACTGATCCATCGAGATTATGCCACCGGGAGCGGTCGCGAGTTTTTTCGTGACGGCTTCCGAAAGCGATTTCTTTAATATCGCGTGATAGAAGGTTAGAAACCTCGCTTGGTGGAACTCGTATGAGCGCACCGCGATGTAGAATGAATGGTGAACCATCTCGTTTTGCTCCCACTCGTCGAGAATGTTGACCGACGTTGGGGAAGCGGTAAGGCAGGAGTATTTACGCATCGCGAAGATGCGATCCATTAGATGTGCCAAGGCATCTTCGTTACCAGAACGGAATTCTAGTAACAATTCTTCATCGGATAATGAGGAATAAGAAAACATATGCGGTATTCCCCTTTCGCATGATTAATTATCGATTTTATTTATTTGTTGCGGGCCAAAGCGATATAGGAGAGCAGAATGCCAGTCGCAACGGAAGCGTTAAGTGAATTAACGTGTCCCGTCATAGGGATTTTGACGATGAAATCGCTGCGTTGGAGGACGAGTCGGGAAATGCCGAAGCCCTCGCTGCCGACCACCAACCCCATAGGTCCGCGGTAATCGACTTGGTCATAGGTCTGCGTCGCGCTACCATCCGAAGAAACGATCCAATATCCGGCATCTTTGAGTTCCGATAACGCTTGCGAAAGATTGGGAACACCACATACGGGCACATATGCCACGGCACCGGTAGATACTCGGGCAACGGTCGCGTTAAGCGTCACGTTGCCTGTGTTCTTAATGACGACTCCATCGACGCTGAAGGCATCGGCACTGCGCAAAATCGCACCTAGGTTTACCGGGTCTTCAATGCCGTCAAGGATCAAAACAAGGGGATTCTCCTTCGCTTTGCCGCGACGGATGATGTCTTTCAGAGGGACAAGCTCTGGCGCCTTGGCCAAACAGACAAAGCCTTGATGCTTACCGTTTGACGCAAGACGGTCAAGTTCGCGGTCCTCTTTAAACTCCACCTTGACGTTTCTTTCACGCGCCTCCTGTATTAAGGGGTCCGAGTCAGAACGCCGACGCGTGAAGATGGTAATTGTTGTGCCGGCATGCAGGCACTCTCGAACGGCGTTCTTACCATAAACATAATATTCAGCCATGATACGAATTTAAATACCTCCGCTCGATTTTTTTCTTTGTGTTTTTTTGCCCATTTTTCCCCGCAAAAACGGGTTATTTTTCGATTTGAAATTTCTTTTTTAGAAAATTCCTTTCGAAATTAGGGTCGCGCGAAGCTCATCCGAGGTCGCAAAATCCTTATTTTTCTTGGCTTCGTCGTATCTCGCATAGAGGGATTTTCCTTCCTCGTCGAGGAGTACGGGAGCCACCGCGATGCCTAAAGTGGAAAGGTAATCGCGGATGCGACCATAGGATAAACCCACCGCGTCAAAGTCGATGTCGCGGGTGCGCAAGGCCTGGTTCGCGGTCTTTAGTTCCGCATAGAGGCAACTGATTGCATTGGGGGTGTTGAGGTCATCGCAAAGAGCGGAGAAGAACTCTTCTTCCTCGTCGCCTTTGCAAGAGGAAAGATCCAC
>JBGUWA010000066.1:0-9594 GCA_045220635.1 Candidatus Alloenteromonas sp.
CATTTCCACGCCCACCCCTCATAGACCCGCGTCAACTAACCTCCCTGACGCGGGGGTTTCTTTTGGGCAAATAAACCCTATGGATCGCCCCTTGCGCTGCCTTGTCCGAGACGAGGAAATTGAATCGAGCCAAAGAATGAGAGTAAACTAACCAACAAGAGGAAACATAACATGTCGGACGAAAAAGCCTTATCGAACAGTTTCTACGCCTGGGTCATCCGCAACGGCCGCAAAGACCTGCTGGACGCCTGGGATTTCAGCAAGAACGAAATTCAACCCGAAGCCATCCCCTTCGACAGTCAGACCGAAGTCTATTGGAAAGACGGCAAAGGCGGATGCTATCTTGCTTCCGTGGCGTCGATGACCAAGACGGAACGCTAAGCCCGCCGCAACCCCACGATGAACCGTTACCTGAAACGAATCCTGCTAGCATCCCTAGGCGTTTTCTTGCTTTTCGCTTGCTTTGGGCTAGGCCTACTCCTTTACGCCCTAGGCGAACCAAACGAAATCGACCTAGGCTACGACAAGGCGAGCTTCGTCATGGCCTTGCAAGAGCAAACCCGCCTCGGCCACGCTGTCTTAATGGATGGGGGCGAACGCGTCTACTTCTTCGATGGCGTGCGTTACGAGGTGCATGTGCTTACCACGTTAGAACGCCTTGGCTTAGCCCTTTCGCGCGCCTTCGGTGGCGATTATGGGCAAGCCGTGAGCCAGGTAGCGCCCGTATCTTCCTTGATCATCTGGCCGATCGGACGAGCCTTCATCTACGTCTTCGCCTTTGGGCTATTCTCCTTTATCCCAGGCCTGCTCTTTCCAAAGGAAAGGAACCTAAGGCGGAGTCTGCTTTTTTCCGGCATCGCCTTGTTCTTGCTTGGCTTTGCCCTAGGCTTCTTCTTGGGCTTTAGTCTTCCTTACGTTGGCCTGCCCTTCCTCGCGGGTGGCTTATTGCTGGCCCTACTTTCCTTTAACGCCTATTTCCCGAATGGGAAGCCTTATGCGCGAAGCCTCTTCGTCACCTTCTTGTTCGCCATGGGCGTGATCGGCTTCTTCGCCTTATACCCGGCATTACAAGAGGCCGGTTCCTTGCTTCGCTACGCCATCGCCGCCAAAGACAACCACGTCTACGCCGTGATGGGCTTCTTCTTGGGCCTATTGGTCCTCGCTCCCCTATACGTCTTCATCTTGCTTAAGCTACGGAAACCGAAAGAAGCGGCCTAACGTCGCGAAAGAAAAAAGAAGCGCCCTCTAGGAAAGGCGCTTGAAGACGTAGGTCTGCATGTTGAGGCGGTACAGGTACTCGACGCGGTAGCTCACGTCCGCGTAAGCGAATAAGCCGGAGACGATCTCGTCGCCATGGTTTTTTCCATCGGACAAAAGCAATTTGCAACGGAACTCGTCGCCACTATTCCTTAGCTTATCGTGGGCGGCCACCACCGCGTCTTTCACGCTTGCGAACTCCAGGTGGTTATAGGAATGGTAGCCAAGTTCCCGATTGGAGAAATCGTAACGACGGCATTTCTTGTCGATGAGATAGACGCCTTCTAGGTCCTTTTCGCCAACGCACAAGAACGACCGCATGCCATCGAGGTCGTTCGTGGGATCGCAATACGTCCAATGCCCCAGCACCTTCACGGCGACCCAGGCATGGCCTTCGTAGGAATCCTCGGACTTAAGTTGCCCCACTTCCATGAAGCAAGGGACATCGAGGTAATTCATGATGAGGACGAACGCCGCGGCGATGCCCTGGCAACATCCCCTGCCCTTGAACAAAGGCCCGAAGAGGTTGTAATCATGGGGTAAATCCTTCTCGTAGGTGACGTGCTCCATGAAGTAGTTATGGACGTAATTCACCTTACGGAACTCGTCGTAGAAGCGCAGCTTATGGAATTCCTTCACCAAAGTCGCGTCCAAAGCCGCCTTGTGCATGCGGATCTCGCCCATCGGCATGAGGAAATCCAAGATCACTTGGTACCCCGAAGCGACGCGCCTCCACTGAAACTCCGTGACCTTGTACCAGAAGATCTCGGGATGGTCGAATAGCACCGCTTGCAAAACCGGCCACATGTCCTCCTCGCGGCTTAGGGGCAACACGAAAGACCTCTCGAATTTGCCCATGGAAGAGCAGGCCACGTCATAGGCTTGCCTTAGCAACGGGGAAAGGTCTTGACGGAACTTCTGCTCGAAGCGCATTGGAGGATCAGGCCTTTAGGCGATGGGATGCGGGCCGTCGTTGATGTAGAGGATGCCGAGGCAATGGGGGCCGCAATGGCAGGAGATGGTCGCCCCAGCGCGGGTGATGCGGATGTTCTGGAACCCTTCTTGGGTCAGGCGCGCCTTCACGGCTTCGATGACGTCCTCGGGGGCGGTGCTATAGGTGATGAAGACCTCTTCTTTGTCGGGGTTGGGGAAGAGCTTCAAGGTATCTTCGACGTATTCCATGACGACCTTCTTCATCGGTCCGCGGTATTTGGCGCCGGAGACCATCTTGCCTTCCTTGACGAAGATCTCGGGTTTTAGCTTCAAGACGTTGGCCCCAAGCATCTGCAGCATCGAGCAACGCCCGCCTTTGTAAAGGTAGTTGACCGATTCCAAGGAGAACGAGGCTTGGCCATAGGGGATGCGCGGTGAGACGGCGTTAACGATTTCCTCGGGGGATTTGCCCGCGCGGGCCAACTTACGGGCATAAAGGGCATGCAAGGCGATGCCGGTGGAAAGGGATTGGCTATCGATGACGGTGACGCGACCCTCCACTTCCTCGTCGTGGCTTGCGGCGACGGCGTTGGAGCAAGCGGAGGAGATGCCCGAAGACAAAGCGAAGTGGATGACGTGGTCATGGGTTTCCAAAAGCTTCTTGAAGTATTCGGTGTAGTCATAGACGTTGATCGCCGCGGTATGGGGCAACTTGTTGGTCTTGGCGACGTAGTCGTAAAGGTCCTCGGGGGTGACTTCGCCATCTAGGCCGGTCTCTTCGCCCATCACCAAAGTGAAGGGGATGGTGGCGATGTCGAACTCTGCCAGGAGTTCCTTGGTTAGGTCAATGGTGGTTTCGGCGGAAATGCAAATGTTCATGGTGTACCTCGATTTGTACTTATTGTAGAGCAAACCGCGGCAAAGAGCCAACGTAGGCGCGCAAGTCCGCCCTTCCCCCGCCGTCTACTCTCGATGCCCTCCTCCTTTTCCCTCCTCCGCTTCATGCGGATTTCGAAGGCAAGTTGATTCCCTTATCCGCATTTGCTATCGTTTCCTTGGCCCTGGCAAGAAGCGAAGGCAATTCGCAGTGGCTTGCAAAAGCAAGCGGAACCACAGGATGCTTTTTTCCCGCTCGCCTTGCCTTAGGCATGGGACCTCCCCAATCCCCATAACGTTCGCCGGAAGGAACCAAAGACCATGACCGCCCTGCTTTTCTCCATCAAACCCCATTACCTAAACGAAATCCTCGATGGCCATAAAGCCTATGAATACCGCACCCGCGTCGCGAAAGAAAAAGCGGATATCGCCTTTCTTTATGCCTCTAGCCCGGTGAAGAAGGTATTGGCCAAGGCGACGATCGCCGAAGTCCTTGCCTTGCCAAGAGAACGCTTGTGGGAGCAAACCCAAGCCTTAAGCGGCATCGACAAGGAAACGTTCGACCGTTACTTCGAAGGTCGCGACATCGCCTACGCTTATCACCTAGGAACGATAACCCCATTGGACCCGCCCCTGGAGCTATCGGATTTGGGAATCGGCCAAGCCCCTCAATCCTTTTGCTACGTCCTGCGCGTAATCAAAGATCGATAAGCTATCGGAGTGTTTTGGAGTTTTTCATCGGAGTGTTTTGGAGTTTTTCATCGGAGTGTTTTGCATAGTTGCACCGAAGTCTCTGCAATATTTGATGAGCACCGCCAACGCATCAAATGCGGACATATCGATACCAACCCCGTCGATGACCCAAGGGGAAGGTAAACTTTGACATTCCTTTCGCCACTTGTTGCAGTTTTGTGACGACCAACGGGTTATAGTAACCCCATCCAACAAGTGAGGTATTTTCTATGTCCTATCGCGACGATTTCTTGAAGAAACTGCAACAGCTCCGCGACTATAAAACAAAGTGGGAAAACGACATAGACAACGCGCTGAAGTTCCAAAACGTGCTCCCCGCCAAGGAAATCTCCTACCAGTTAGGGAAGTTCCTGCGCCGCGTCACCAACTCACCGGACCTTTTCGGCGGCAAGGACAAAAAAGACGCCTTCTTCGCCAAGCACGCCGCGCTTTTCCCCAAAAAGCGCCTGCCGGACATCGAAACGACCCTCGAACATTGCGAGGTCAACATCGAGGAGGCGGATTATGAGGCGATCCTCGACGCCCTCGACGCGGAATTCAAAGACCGCCTCGAAGTCTTGGACAACCTCTTCTATAAAGAATGCGACCCCGACATTCGCGCCAACGCTCACCCCATGGAAGGGGTAATCGACGCCATCAAAAAAGACGTCGATGCCCTTTATGCCGAAGAAGAAGCCAAAGCCGAGCTCAAGGAAGCCTTGGACTTTGCCAATAACGAACTCGTGGAAAAGACCGGGCCCAACCTCGTCGATAACGCCATCGATGCCAACTCCAACCTGCGCTCCATAAAAGCCCGCAAGCAATATGAGGCTTACGTCGTCGAAAAGGGGCTCGACCCCAATAAGGTGAAAAACCAAAGCACCCGCCTCGGCGTCATCTCCCCGGACATGCCCACCCACCCCGAGAACTTCGAGGCCTTCAAGCCCTTCCTCGACATGGGGGTCTCGTTCAACGAAACCTATAAGCAAAAGCTTTTAGGACTTGAGGCCTTATGCCAAAAAGAAGGGTTGCTTGTTCACGCCCAAGGCGGGGAATCCGGTTCCAAGGAATATGGCTTAGCCGACTACTTCCAGAAGAACTACGCCTTAAAAAGAGCCCTCCTTGACTATGGCAAGCTCACCGAAGAGCAGCCCAAGAAGGAAGCCTTGGAACACATCAAGGCCCTGACCGAGGACGTCAAAACCGTCACGGCCAAATACGAGAGGGTCTTCGATTACATCAAGGAAAACTTCGATTTGGAGAACGTCTCCCTTTCGGGCAACGTCTATTCGGGTCGCCCCTCCGCCGTGATCGATAATGACCTCGAGAAATGGCGGCCCAACCTCCCACCCAAATTCGACTTCGAGAATAGCCCCGCGGTCATCTTCTTAAGCGGCTTCACCCAGCTCAAAGCCGCCTGCAAGGCCCAGGATGCGACGTTAGAGGAATATATCGACGATCCCGCGAAATGCTACATGGCCGGCTTCAAGAAATACGTCGAGCCCGACGATAAGAAGATCTACCTCCCCCGCGGCGAGGAAAACACCTTGGGCAAGAGGATGGCCCACGTCTTCTGCTATTCCAGCCGTTGCTATTCCGAAATCTCCGCCGTCGCCATGATGGGCGGGCGCGGCATGGAATTCCTTTATAACACTTCCCCAAGCGACGAAAAAACCATCCCCAACGTCATCCATTCCAGCATCATCAAGGATTACTCGCACTTACACGACCATAACCCCCAGTTCTATTTCGGCGACAATTTCCGCCCCGACGTCGATAAGATCAAAAACATCTTCGCGGCCGGGGATAATGTCGATAGCCTCAACCAAGTCAGCCCCTCCTACGTCAGCGAGGAATGCAAGATCGACCCTGCGGTCAAAGATTATGCCGCCACGGTCAGAACCCACGGCAACACCCCCATCGACCAAGAGTACCGCCGCGTCATGAAAGCCCTGAAGGATTGCTTTGAGGAGGAAGAGGACATGGCTGCGCACCCTGAGCAACACCTCAAGCCCGGCAAAGACAGCTTCATCCGCTACCCCCATGGCGCCCTGATTGCCGCCGGAAGGCAGTATTTCGCCGATTATCTACGGGAGAATAACCTCGACCTTGCCAGCGTCGAAGACGATCAGCTGCGCAACGAGATGTACAACTTCATGGTCAATCCCGTCCAAACGTTCCACGAAAACCACTTCCAGTTCGAAGAAGAAGGACTGGAAAGCCTCGAGGACGTCGAAAACGACTTCGCCTCTTCGTGGGAGGAATACGGCAGCAAACACTCCGAGGCGTTCTTGGCGAAATTCAACGAAAACAACCGAAAGCCCGGCGGCTATAACGCCGGCAAGGACATCCCCACGATCCTTAACGACAACCGCGGCGGATGGTGGGAGCGATGGCGAGGCACGACCTCCATGCAATACCAAGCCTTGACCCAGGTCACCCGGGCCGCCTTGAACCCCGATTCCCCCACCCATGGCGATAAGGAACAGATGTATATCTGCGCCAAAGCGTACCGCGAGCATAAGATGCCGGGAGGAAGAAGGCCCTTCTGGCTAAGCTCAACGGCGAAGAAGAGACTGGAGTTCTGCGACTCCATCATCAACGCCTATGAGCAGGAAAAAGCAGAACGGGAAGCCGCGAATAACCCCGCCCCGGCCCAAGAAGAAAACAACAACATCATCGACCAAGGCGATTTCCAAAACCAACTCCAAAACGACCTTGGGCCGAAAGAAGCCCAAAACGTGAAACCCGAGGCGATTCAGGAAGCCGCCGCCGAGAAAGACCCGCCCGAGGATGGCGTCGAGGTCTGATTGCGCGCCTCGGATCGTATAAATGGTTTACCCACGAACAGGCTTTGCCCCTTCACCGGCGCAAAGCCTGTTTTTTGGATTGCGGAGCACGATGCGGGATAATCACATCGATTTGCGATCTTGAAAGTGTTCCAAAGATTTTGGTAAGACCTTCACCGCTCAACTCTCGATTTTGATTTTAAGGCCCAAAGCCTCGCAGATTTTCAATAAGGTGGAGAGGTTCGGAGATGAATCCCCGGATTCGATTCTGGCAATGGATGGCTGCGGCATCTTGCAGATCTCAGCGAGCTCCTGCTGGGTCATGCCAATCTCGGCACGCCTGGCTTTAATGGCGTCGGCATAGACGCTTGCCCCAGAGATTACTTCAGGGGCCGTTATCTCGCTTTCGAGCTCCTCGATGGTGGGAAGACTGCCCTTGAATCCCTCCGGAACCAATGTAGACAGCTCATACGAAGAAACGCCCAACGGTTGGGCGGAGGATTCCAGGGCATACCGGGCGGTCGTCTCGTTCTTGTCCCTGCAAATTAGAAGGCCGATCGTCTTATTATCGGACTCTCCCTTGAGGGTGTGGTCGACCGCGACGACGTAGGTCCCTAGCTGCCCGAGGTCCGCGGGCTTGAGCTTCTCAACCTTCACCTCAACGACGACGTAGGCGTGCGCGACGGTGTTATAGAAGAGCATGTCGCAGAACTCCTCTTCCTCGCCAAGGTCGAGTCGGTATTCCCTTCCCATGTAGGCAAAGCCCTTGCCGAGCTCGAGCAGAAAGCGCTCGATGTTGGAGATGAGCGCGTCTTTGAGTTCCTTCTCGTCGTATTCCTTTCGGAGGACGAGGAAGTCGAAATTATAGGGGTCTTTCGTTATCTGCTTCGCAAGGTCGCCGCCGTCTCTGGGCAAAGTCGCCTCGAAGTTCGTTATGGCCTTCCCCTTCCTCTCATAAAGGTCCGTCCCGAGGAAATTCAGGAGCACGGCCCTCGACCAGTTGTTCTTGATCGTCTCCCGAACGTAGAAAAGCGCTTTGCTCTGATCGTTTCCGCATTTGTCCAGAATGTACTTTATGTGATTCCAAGGGACCATGAATATCTGCGACCCAACTTGGGGCATGATTTCGCCCTCAACTTGGGGGTGAATTGCAGCGTCGCCTATTTCGCCCTCAACTTGGGGGCGAATTGGAAAATCAGGAAACAATTCATAGTACCTGCGCATGTACCTTAAATTACTCACGGCAAACCCCTTTGAATCTGGAAACGCTTCCTTCAAATCTTTGGAAAGCGCTTCATAGAAACCGCTTCCCCATGCAGCGTCGAAATGCAATTGGGCAATACCGCGCCCGAGCCTCCAATAGAAACGGAGCAGTTCCTCGTTAACTTTGACCGCCGCCTTGATTTGCGACCTGCGGTAATCGGATTTGATCTCTGATAGCCATTCTCTGTATTGCGAATCGATATTTGAAACAATTTGATTTGCCATTGGAACCACCTCCTAAGTCAATTAATCTTATATCAAAAATAATATAATATCAATGCATGCTGCCTTTATTCGAAAGCAAAGAAAGGGGAGGGTTTCACGATTTTGAAGTGCTCCAAAGCAACGATGTTTTAGAAGCTGAGAAAGATCTTGCTCCAGAAAAAATGGTCCGATTTAAGTGGTATTATCGTGGTAGTCATTTTTGGATTTGTTCGATGTCGTCTATGCTTTTTGGCGCTTCGGTTCACGATGCGGGTCGCCAACCACATATTTATTTCTCATTTTTTGAGCAGATAATTTACTTTTTAAGCAAATAGATAACCATATTTTAGCCAATTTTATCATTTATTGGCTTGTATATGGCTTTTCTAATAGAGATGGGTTACGATAAGGCCATGGCAGCAACACTAACGAAAAAGCAATTGTCGGAAGCGATCCAAATGGAGGCTGGAAAGCCCATAAACGACTCCTCCTTCTTCGCTCGCGTCAGGAAGAAGAGAGAATCGGGTGAACTCGTGCGCATCGGAAAAGGCGTGTATGCGAAATCCAACCTTCCGGTATTCGATTACGAGCTCTTTTCGCCAACGGCAAAGGATGTCCACGCCTTTTTGATGGGAGAGTACCTCGGAAGGATCGAGTTCGCCGTCTATGAGGTCACGATACTCAATCGTTTCCTCAATCATCTCATCGCCGGCAGCACCACCGTCGTCGACGTGCCTAAGGAGTTTTGCGAGAACATCTTCTACGCACTTCAGGACCGCGGCTTCCGAAATGTCCTCCTAAACCCAACCGAGGACGAGAACTACCGCTACAACCATAATGACGGGGAGACCATCATCGTCAAAGGGACTTCCTCGAGATCGCCCATCGATAGGAAAATGGGCAAAGTACTCCTTGAAAAGCTGCTCGTCGACATCGTCTCGGACAAGAGATTGCGCTACTTCTTTGAGGGGGCGGAGACCGGTCCGGCCGTCGAGGAGATCGTCACGAGCTATTCGTTGGACTACGCCAAGGTCCGCACCTACGCCAAAAGGCGGGGGTGCTATGAGAAGCTTCTCCAATACATCCCCGAGGAGGTCCGGAGGAAATACCTATCATCGATAAGAGAACCTACACCGACGAGAACATCCAAGGGATCGTCGTAACATACAAAGTCGACTATGAGCTCGCCCAACGGGCCGTTTTCGCCTTGGGACTTTTGGAAGCACTCGTTCGAAGCGGACTTCATTTGTCGGGACTTTTTGCTTCAATGGAACACGATGCGGATCGCCAACCGTTTTTGGGAATCATTTTTCCCTAAATAATTGATTTTTCCCGAAATGAAGAACCTCGAAAAACTGCGAGGTTCTTCGCTTCTTTTCGCTTTAATGTTTTGCGCTAGGCGTCTACGCTCGTTTTCAAAAGCAGATAGACATCCGACATGTCGTAGACGTTGAACGAATAGGAATTCCCGTTTTCGTTATGGATCTCGTTGTCCTTATAGCCGCCAAGACTGACGAAGTCACCGATGTTATTGCCCTCG
>JBGUWA010000067.1:0-3459 GCA_045220635.1 Candidatus Alloenteromonas sp.
TAACGATACGATGGCCTACTTCGTTGGCGTGCTTTTTGGCAAACACAAAATGTCTGCCCGCGTCTCTCCCAACAAAAGCTGGGAAGGCTTCTTCGGCGGCGTCATCCTCGGCGGTGGCTTGGCCTTTGCCTTTGCCTGCATCGTCGAAGCGTGTGGCAACCCCATTCTTCAAAACCTTCGCTTGTTTGGCCCCGATGGCAAGTGGTGGGCTTGGGCGATCTTAAGCTTCACCATCCCCTTAATCGGCGTCCTTGGCGACTTGAGTCTTTCCTTGATCAAACGTCATTATGGCATCAAAGACTATGGCCGTTTGCTCGCAGCCCATGGCGGCGTACTTGACCGCGTCGATTCGCTGACATTCTGCTGCATCTATACCTCGATCCTTCTCGTTATCTTCGAAAAGGGAGTCGGCTTCTTCGCATGAGAAACGTTTTATTGCTCGGCGCTTCTGGTTCGATTGGCAACCAAGCGCTCGATATTTTGTCGGCTCATCCCGAACGGTTTTGCCTTACCGGTTTTTCCCTTGGCTACCGCGTGGAGCAAGTCGAAGGCATCTTAAGTCGCTTCCCGAGCGTTCGTTACATCTGCGTGATCAAAGCGGAAGATGCGGCCGTTATTTCCAAAAATCATCCCGATTTGCAGGTTTTTCATGGCGATTCTGGCTTAGTTTCGCTCATTGAATCCTGCCCGTGCGATATGGTCGTGAACGCTTTGGTGGGCTTCTCTGGGCTCATCCCTTCGGTCCGTAGCTTAGAGCTGAATAAGATATTATGCCTCGCAAACAAGGAGTCGCTTGTGGTGGGCGGATCCATCATCAATGGCCTGCTCGCCAGCGGCAAAGGCAAGCTTTACCCCATCGATTCCGAGCACGTCGCCATCGCAAAGTTGCTTTCTTGTCTCCCTCGTGGGGAGGTCAAACGCATTTTGATAACCGCTTCGGGTGGCAGCTTTCGCTCCAAGAAACGCGAAGAGCTCGCTGCGGTGACCAAAGAGGATGCTTTGGTGCATCCGACGTGGTCGATGGGCGCGAAAATCACCATCGATTCCGCGACGATGATGAACAAAGGGTTCGAAATCATCGAAGCCGATGTGCTTTTTGGCATTGGGGTAGACCGTGTAACCCCGGTGATGCATGACGAATCGTATGTGCATTCTCTTGTGGAACGAAACGATGGCATGCTTCTTGCCGACATCTCCAAACCCGATATGCATGGTCCCATCGAATATGCCTTGATGGAGGGCAACTATCCTTTTACCCCCGTCTATGCGTCATCTCTAGATGAATTGAAGCCATATCATTTCCATGAATTCGATCCTGCCCGTTATCCGGCGGTAGGCATCGCTTTGGATTCACATCGCCGTGGCGGCAATTCCAACGCGATTTTGAACGCCGCGAACGAAGAAGCGGTGTACGCATTTTTAAGAAATCGCCTTCCCTTTCTTCAAATTGAAGAAGAAGTGCGGTACGCTTTACTCACCCTGCCGCATCTAAACCATCCGACCCTTAAGGATTTGGTGGAAACCGATGCGCAGACCAGGGCCTTCGTTCAAGAAAGGATCGGTGGATAATCATGCCAAACTGGGTTATGTGGATCTTCTACATTCTCATCGTCATCGTGATGCTGGGCGTTTTGATCGCGATCCATGAACTTGGCCACCTCGCGACGGCGAAGATCTTCAAAGTCTATTGCTTCGAATATTCCATTGGCATGGGTCCGAAGCTTTTCTCCAAAAAACGCAAGAACGGCGAAACCTATTTCTCCATCCGTGGCGTTCCTTTTGGCGGCTTCGTCGCGATGTATGGCGAGCCTGGCGCGGTGCCTGATGGTTTTGAAGAGCCACCCGCGGAACGTTCCCTTGAGTCCATCAAGAAGTGGAAGAAGTGCATCATTCTCGTCGCCGGCGTTACCTTGAACTTCGTCCTCGGCCTTGTCTTGATTTATATCGCGGATTCCGCCTGCCCGGTTTTCTATTCGGGAAGACTTGGCGCGGTGGATGCGAACAACACGGTTTTGACCGTCAACCTCGATACCTCTTATGACCAACCCGTCTTGGATTACATCACGGCGAATCGCCCCGACCCCGAAACCGAAGCGAAAGACTACATCGTTTCGATGCCAGTGTACGAATACGACACCCCAAGCGGAAACAAAGAATCGGTGCGTTTGCTTGCCTGGAACATCCAAATCTATGCTTCTGCAAGCGATGCAAACCCGCTTACCAACGATTTCTACGTCGCCGTCTATAGCCCAAGCACCGTCATCGACCGTCATGGCTTCGGCGATTCCTTGATGCTTTTCCCCACGGCCAAGAAAGAAGTTCCCGCGAATCTTGCCGCGCTTGGCGTCGAGGCTTTGCCTGAAGTCTATAACGACAACAAAGGACTCAATAACCTTGACCTCAAGTCCTATAAAGACGGCGTTTGCTTCGGTTTGCCTTTGAACCTCGTTCCCAAGACCAAGGCGAAAGAAGCGGAAAACTACACCTCATTCCGTCTCCGCGTCGATGCGAAGAACCCGTTGTTCCGTTTGACCATGGCCAGTGGCGTGCCTACGGGCGTTGGCGCTTATGTCGACGTCATCAAAGCCTGGAATTCCTGGGGCGAAAGCTGGGCGCGTTGGGCCGAAGACGTGCCGACGGCCTGTGGCGCGATCGTCAAAGGCTTTGCCTCCTTATTCACCCCCGATGGCTGGAAGAACGTTTCGGGCATCATCGGCATCACCGCGGCGATGCCGCAGATCAACGCGGCTGGTGGGGCAAGAATGATCTTCTTCTACGCCGGCATGATTTCCATTAACCTTGCTTTCTTCAACTTGCTGCCTTTCCCTGCGCTTGATGGTTGGGCGCTTCTTGTCACCGTCATCGAAGGCATCAGCAAAAAGAAGGTCCCTCAACGCATTCAGGGAATCGTCTCGACGGTTGGCTTCATCTTGCTGTTTGGCTTGATGATCCTCATCGCGGTGAAAGACATCATCTCGTTGTTCTAGGAGCGATAATCCATGCTTACCAAGATCCAGCGCTTCCTTTATTCCATCGGACTCGAGGATATCGAGCGTTTTGATCTTGCTTTCGTTTTGACGGCGCGCAACCCCTATAAACCCGCCCAAATCGATATGGCCATGGAAAAGACCATGCCTTGGGAATACGCGCTTTTGGATGAATTCATTCAAGCCTTATCGACGATTCAATATCCTTATACCCTTCGCTTCACTTACGTTAACGAGCCAAGCGAGGAAGATGCCGCTTCGCTATTTTACGAATGGTATTTCTGCCGTTATGCCGCGATTCCTGCCTTTGGCATGGAAAAGGCGGGTGAAGGCAAGCTTACCGTTACCTATCCTAACGAAGAAGTCAAAACCCAAAATGAGCGCGCCTTAAAAGAGTTCCGCGACTTACTTCAGTTCATTAACTATCCTTTCTCGATCGAAGACAAAGTCGCCGCTCCTGCGCCAAAAGAAG
>JBGUWA010000068.1:0-3605 GCA_045220635.1 Candidatus Alloenteromonas sp.
AAGTGTTGGAACGCGGATACTCCATCGTGACCGACGAGCAGGGGAAGCCGATCGACTCGATCGCGCAGGCAAAGCCTGGTCAGAGAATGCGAACGCGTGTCAAAGATGGTATAATCGAATCCGAAGTCTTGAACGCGAAGAAAGGGGAAGCCCAATGAGCGAAGAAAAGAAACCCTTTGAGGCCCGTTTGCAGCGCCTCAACGAAATCGTCGCCAAAATCGAAGGCGAAAACCTGCCTTTGGAAGAGGCCATGAAAGCCTTTGAGGAAGGCCGTTCCCTCATCGAATCCTTGGAAAAGGAGTTGAAAGAAGCGGAAGAGAAGGTTGCTGCCTCCCTAAAGGGAAGTGACGAAGATTAGTAGTTATTTGGTAAATAATTAGTCAATGGAAAGTAAAGAAATCGACATCCAATTACCTCTGAAGGATCCAAGCGGTTTGGCTTCCATGTCGCCCGCCGAGCTTTCTTTGCTTTGCGCCGAGCTCCGTAAGGAGATCATCCGCGCCTGCTCCATCTATGGCGGCCACCTTTCCTCCAATTTGGGCGACATCGAGCTCACCGTGGCCCTACATAAACACTTCGATTTTGCCCATGACAAGCTGATTTTCGACGTCGGCCATCAATGCTACGCGCATAAGCTCCTCACCGGGCGTTCCTTAGAACATCTAAACGAAATGGGGCAAGTCGCGGGCTTCCAGAAGATGGCCGAATCGCCTTATGACCCCTGGGAAGCCGGCCATTCCTCGACCTCCCTTTCGGCGGCGGAAGCTTTTGCCATCGCCCGCGACGAAAAGAAGGAAAAGTTCGATGTGGTGGCCCTTATTGGCGACGCTTCGATCGTAAACGGCCTCGCTTTGGAAGCGTTGAACAACATCGGTTTCCGTTCCCATAAGGTCATCGTCGTCCTCAACGACAACGACATGTCCATCTCGCCGCCGGTCGGCGCGATGGGGAATTTGTTCCGTAAGCTCTCGACCGGCAAAGGCTACATGCGCATGAAGCGGGGGTACCGCCGAGTGCTCCAAAAGACCGCGTTTGGCCGTTGGATCTACTCCGGCACCAGTCATTTCAAGGATTGGATCAAGCGTAAGCTTGTGGCCCCGAACCTCTTCGATAACCTCGGTTTCAACTACATTGGCCCCATTGACGGCCATAACCTCAAAGCCCTCGATAAAGCCATCCTCAGGGCAAAAAGATCCGATGATTCGGTGGTTTTGCATGTCCGCACCATCAAAGGCAAAGGCTATTCCTACGCCGAAAACGACCTCACCGGTTATTGGCATGGCGTCACCCCATTTGACATCGCTTCGGGCGTTCCGAAGGAATTCCATCCGGGTTACATCTCCTGGAGCCATTTCTTCGCCGACCTCACCGAAGGCGTTCTTCGCGATAAGCCCAATAGCCACATCGTCGTTCCGGCGACCCGCAAGGGCAGTGGTTTGGAGAAAGCCTTCGCCGAATTCCCCGAACGTTGCCATGACGTGGGCATCGCCGAAGAGCACGCCGCCACTTTATGTGGCGCCTTATCCGTCAATGGCGTCCATCCCATCCTTTCGATCTACTCGACGTTCATGCAACGTTGCTACGACGAAATCTCCCATGACTGCGCCAGAATCCGCGCGAACATGACGATTTTGGTCGATCGCGCAGGGCTCGTGGGCAAAAACGGCGACACCCATCAAGGCATCTATGACGTTGCTTACCTCAAATCCATCCCCAACGTCGTCATCACCATGCCCTCGAACAAAGGCATCGCCAGGGCGCTTTATTACCAATCCTTCGACAACCATGGCGTTTTCGCCATCCGTTATCCGCGTGAGATGGTGCATGAAGGCGAAGATTTCATGGGCGCCGAGCTTCCCTATATGCGCTGGCGGTACGAGAACAACTCCACCTCCAAGAAGCTCGCCATCGTCGCGGTGGGACCCAAGGAACGGGCGCTTTTAGAACTCGCCAAAGCCCGTTACGTCGACGTCGAAATCATCGATCCCGTCTATCTTTTTCCGTTGCAGAAAGATAACGTCTTGCCGTTATTATCCTATCAGTCGGTGCTCATCTATGATGCCTATGGCACCAAAGAAGGCTTCGCCGACACGTTGCTTTCGGCCTTATGCGAACTTGGCTACAAAGGCAAAGTCCACGTCCGCGCCATCCCGAACCAGTTCGTGTCCCACGCCAAATACAACGAACAGCTCAGCCAATTCGGCCTTCTCCCCGAACAGATCCTCGACGAGGCCAAGGCCATCATCGAGAAAGGCAAACCCCGTAAGTAAGCGACGCTTGGATTCCAAGCGTTTCTTTTTTCTTCGCTCCCATGGGCGTTTTCGCACATACAAGCGAAGAAGCGTTAGACAAGCCACCCCCTATGGCGATAGACTTTCTTAACAAGAAAACGGGGAAACCCGATTCCAAGGAGAAAGCACCCATGGCCAATGCTGAGTTGCTCTATGAGAAGATTGCCGTCGACGAAGGTCTGCAAGGCCTATTCGAGACCGAAGCCGAGACCAGTGGCGAAATCGCCCAAGAGCTGAAGAACGAAATCGAATCCCTTCAGAGCCAGCTTAGCGTCCTTAAAGGCGCCTACAAGGTCTACCATGGCCTCGATAAGCTTGGTCTGCAGACCAAAGAGCAAGTCGGCAAGGCGATGTACGAATGCGCGATGGAAGACAAGAAGGGCGATAACGTCCTTTCGATGCTCGAAGAAGCGTCCAAACTCGGCTGCGTCGAAGCGACTTTGGAATTTGGCAAAGCCCTCGTCTATGGCAAATACGGCGCCTCCCGTCAGGTGGAGGAAGGGTTACGCATCATCTTCGAAGAAGCCAATAACGATAACCCCGAAGCCTGCTATCTCTTAGTCAAGATCCACAAGAAATATCCCGATATCGTCGGACCCGATACGGCCTTCGCGATGTGCCAAAAAGCCGCATCCCATGGCCTTCCCGCCGCGATCAAGCGCCTCAAGGAACCCTTTGAAATGACCAAGGAGACCTTGGATTTGCAAGCGCGCCTCGCCAAGGGAGAAAAAGGCGTGGCGTATCTTTTGTTCCAACGTGGCGACCTAACCCTCGATGACCGCGAGAAGTATTTCAACATCGCATTGGAAGAAGGAGACGCGGTCGCCGAATACGACATGGGCAAAATCCTTCGCGACGCCGGCAAAGAAGAGGAAGCCAAAGCCTATTTCGAGCGTTCCGTCGAACATGGCAACTCTTTGGCGTGCTTTGCCCTTGCCCGCATCGTCCTGCATGGCAAACCCCATTTCTATCATGGCAGCGGCATTCCCGACCGTAACGACCCCGATTACCAAGAGGAATTCCGCTTGATGAGCATTGCCGCCGAACTTGGCGATTATCGCGGTCTCTGCGTCATGGGCCGTTCCTATGTCCGGGGCTACATGGTCGACAAAGACTACGAAAAAGCCCGTGAGTACTTGCAAAAAGCCTATGACCTTGGCGAACGGTTCTCTTCGCCGCGCCTACTTGCCGAAACCTATCGCTACACCGACGCCCCGGGAACCGCGGAAAAAGCGGTGGAACTCTACCAGATTGCCGCCAACAGCGGAAACCGCTCGGCGATGCTTGGCCTCATGGACATCTATGAGGAAGGCT
>JBGUWA010000069.1:0-3671 GCA_045220635.1 Candidatus Alloenteromonas sp.
GGTTTGCCGAATATTGGGCCTGGTGGAAGAAAGGCTGGTACTTCAAAATCGCCGTTATTCTTGTCGCCGTTTTGCTTGGCTTGCCTATGGTCGCGCTTGACCTGATCGCCGAGTATTTCTATTTTTTCACGAGCTTCGACTTCGTTGCTCTGCTCGATACGCTTCTAGGCGACGTCGCCACGATCCTTGTTGGATGGTTCACCATCCCGAAGCCATTAAGGTTCCTGATCTTGTTCATCCTCTTTAGGGTTCTGACCCTTTGGAGGGCAAGAAGGCTCATCGAAGGCAAGCTGATGCCCGCAAACGAAGCGATGGTCGATAACGACACCGGCGTCTTCACGCTTATCCTTGGCAAGATGAGGGGTGGAAAGACGACCCTTGCCGCATCGATGGCCAGAATCCTCAACACCGTTTATCACAAGAACGCTTTCGAGAACATGGACCGCTGCGCCATGATGTTCCCCGACTTTCCCTGGATGCCGTTTGAAAGGGACATCGTCAGACTCGCTAGCAAGAGAAGGATCGTCAACATGGACCAGGCAGCGGCCTTTGCCATGAGAATCTACGCCGTTGGGGAGCATAAGCCCGTCGCTTTGTATGGCTATAACGTCGGTTCCCAGAGAAATTACTTTATCGATGGGGCCAACCGCATCAATTTGCTAGAAGCGTTGATGATCTACGCCGAATCCTATTGGGTGTATTTCCATGCCGGAAACCTGATCTCCAGCAACTTCCCGATCAGGACCGACGATCTCCGCCTGGACAAAGGGCATCTTGTTCTTTATGACAGCAACTCCTTCAGAAGGAAGGTTCTCGATCAGCCTAAGGACTCGTCGCTTAGCCATATCCTTGTCTTTGATATGCTACGCCTAGGCAAAAAGAAAGACCCATGCAACGTTTACCGCGACTGCAATGGGCCAATGATCGCCGTTGCTACAGAGTTCGGTAAGGAGCAAGGCAATATGGTCTCCAACACTGCCTACTCCGCCAAAGATGAAGGCGCTAACCCAAAGAACGACCTTCTCGATTACTCGCTTAAGCTTGGTGGTCATCTTGCAAATATTTGGCACACCAACTTCTTCAAATTCATCGCTGATGAACAAAGAAGCGGCAGCCTTACCTCGAATCTTGTTACCGTCGCCCAATCGATCTTCACCGCCGACAGAGCCAATCAGAAAGAGAAGTTGGCGCTCCACTGCTTCGAACTCGAATCCGCGATATTGGACGCTTTGAGAGGTTTCCGTGACTGGTTCTATAAGAAATACCGGCACGTCAGAGAGGACAACACATTGCCGTTCTATCTGATCAGCAAACTTGGCGCCTTCTGTTACTCGATCGAGACGAAGATTTACATGCGCTATGGCTATAAGGAAGTGAAGCTTCCAATGTGCACCGCGGACACTTCGGGAAACCTGACGGAAGGCGAAAGCAAGAAGTTCTACATCATCAACTTCATCGACTATGCAAGCCGTTTCGAATCCGCTTGCATGAAGGATTTCCTGAACTCCAGGAAGCCACAAGCCGATCACGGATTCTTCGACATACCGACTTACGAAAGGCTGATGCCGACGAAAAGCGAATGGGATATGCAGGGTTCTTACCTGGTCACGGATTTGGAAAACCCAGAACTAAAGTTTTCCACAACCCCTAAAGTGACCAGGCGAAGAGACGGCTCCAGGCGCCGATCCGGCGCGGACCGCTCTTCGCAAGGGAGCGGGGGTGGGGCCTTATGATCTGGCTGTGTAAGAGGCTGCTTTTCCCGCTAGTCGAAGGGTCGTCAGGGAACGGTCCGAGCGGCAGCGAGGGGGAGGCGTCTTGTAATACGCCTCCTAGTTCCCACTTAGATGGGTACTCCACATGTATCGACTATTTGAAATTCACCTTCCCTGTCGGGTTTGGCGAAGATGGTAGTTACTTCAAGGACTTGTTCGATTTGATGAGAATCGAGTTCGACAAGGCTGAAGGCCTAAGAAGCATGCATGGCTTCTCTGATGTTGCCAGGATTGCACCAGGCACCAACCTAATGTTCGGCGGCACGATGACGAACCGGAAAACCGGGGAATCAACGACGATGCTGGAATTGACCGGCGAAGGATGCAGGGATTTCGAAGACAGATACTTCTCTCCTTTGTTTATGGCCGATCAAAGCATCGATCGCGAGAAAACCATCCGCGAAGCCTGGACCAAACTCATCGAGCTTTGTCTGCGAATGAATGGCGAATGCAAACGCGTCGACCTTCCAACGGATGATTTCTCCGGAAAAATAACCGTCGATGAGATCAAGAAAAAGGTCGCCAGAAGAGAATACTCGACGACTCTGAGAGCTCTAGAGGTGACGGACCAAAAGAAAGGCGGATTGGAAGACGTGAAAACCGTTCGCGACTCCAAACTGTCCGGCTATTCTGCGACGTTTGGAACTAGAAAGAGCTTGCAGCTTTGCATCTATGACAAGCTTTCCGAAAGGCTGGCTAAAGGAATCGATCCTAAAGTCGGTACCTGGGTCAGATATGAGGTTAGGTTCTACCATGAACGAGCTTCGCAAGAAATCCACGAACTTCTAAAGGCCCTGAAAGAAGGGAACCTTGCAGGTCATATCGTCGGATGTTTGGCGGCTATTATTGATTTCAAGGAGCCGTCTGAAATGAATGACCATCATCGGTCTGATGCAAAGACTTGGTCTAAATGGTTCGAATTCATGAAAAATGGGTCGGCTGCAAGTCTGTTTGCCAACTCTCCTAGGGTGATGACGGTAGAATCGAACGCCTCCTGGCTTGTTAAGGAAGGATCGAAAAGCTTTATAAGAATCCTTGCCTCATTGCATGGGTGTGACATTGCCTCGATCGGAAGCGCCTTGGCTTTGAAGGCAATAGGGAAGTTAACGAAGGTCGATCTGCAATACATCAACCAGTATCGAAAGAAGCTTAAATATGCAGAGTTCGCTTCGCTTGATGAGCTTAAAAAGTACTTCTTCCAGATTCCGGATTTGGTTTACGAATTCGATGGACCTATAACCGATTTGCTCTTTGAAAAAGGGACAAAGCGTGAATTGATGAAGATGAGGAATGATTCAAACGGTGGCAACACATAAGTTGATGATTTCCCCAGTCGTAAGCGAGCAATTGGAGAAGGCTCGTTTACGAACTGAGGGTAGCATGCCAGAACATGTTGAAGATCGTTTGGTCGCGTTCCTTAGTTCCGCCGCTTTGAAATGGTTAAAGTCCGACGAAGGCAAAGCCGAAATTAAGCGTAGGAACATCAACAAGCTTCATCGACAAGAGTACGCAAACACGAAAAATGGGGGCTCAACTTAGGCCCTCATTTTCTCGTTATTTCCAGGTGTATTTGATGCCAAACTTTTTGCAGTTTTCCTTCATTAATTCCCTGGCGTTATAGCAAAAGCCGAACACATGACTATCGACATAGACTTGGTTGGCTTGTCGTTTCGTTTGGTGGAGTCGCCCCGTACTGGACGGTATCCGCGTCCGCTTTCTTGATTGTCCAGATTTCGCGGACTTTTTTAGGATGAAAAGGCAAGATAGAATTGGTTCGTATTCGTTGCGGATTTTCGTGAATGCACGCTGGTTGTCCATGAACCCAACGCATACAATCGATGGCGGATTATCGAGGGATAAAGCGCCTCTTGTGAGTCGTCAATAGTTTTCAAACAGTCT
>JBGUWA010000070.1:0-4042 GCA_045220635.1 Candidatus Alloenteromonas sp.
TACTGACGATATCGGCAAAGCCGCCCTCAATCGTGATATCCCAGGTATCGCAGATATCGGTCGCGTCCTCGCTATGGGAAAGGACATCGGATTCTCCTTGAGCCAGACAAATGGAGTAATGGGTATCGGAAACGTAAGCGTAAATCCGCTTTCCTGACTGCGTGGACAAGGTGTATCCCTCTTCTTTCTTGGCGATGGAATAAAAGACAGGTTCACGGTCGATGCTGACTTCGCCGTTTTCATAACGTGCCGCGGCGCAGGCGATGTACCAAGGGAGTGAATCACTTTTGGCTTCGTCGGTCATCATGTAGTAACCGCTGTTTCGGGGGTCCGCCGAAACGATTAAAACATCTTTTCCATCAAGATTCGTGGTATCGGCGATTTGCTGGTACTTAGTCGTTTCGCCCGATGCGTCATAGCCTTCGTCGTCATAGATATAGTCTGCATATTCGGGATGGTCGACGAATGGGTTGCGGCGATAGCCCATCTCGTCGTAACGATTGTTCACGAGCTTCTCAAAATCGTTAGGCGCATACTCGCGGTTCCATTTAAGCAGGGTTTTTAACGTTCCCATCGTGCGGGCGCTTGTCTCGTCTTGGGGGTTATTGCTTAAGGAAACGCCTTGGTTGTAATAAGTAACCGCGCAATAAAGGATGATGCGCGCCGCTTCGCCACGGGCGTGGGCGTAACCAAAGACGCCTGGATCCCACTCAAAGGATGCGTTGCCATAGAAGTTATTGCCGCGATCGGAATTGTCTTTGGTGTAGGTGGGGCGGACCATGATGGGGTCGGTCTCGAACAAATTGCCGCCACGAGATTTGGGCCAGGTATGTTCGCGGTTGCATTCACTATCCCGCGCCAAATTCGCATTGGAAGGTTCGCGATAGAAGGGAATGAAGGTCCTTGAGGTGGCGTTGGGATATGCCGCGGCTTCTTCCCCTACCGCTTTGGTCGCGCTATAGCTGGTGCACAAACGCCCACTGGCTTTGATCTTCTCGGATAGGCTTACCAAGAAATCATGGCCACGAAGCGAAAGGTCCATTCCCCAGTCGGTGGGGCCTTCGCTAGAATCGCTAGAAACCGTGGAATAGATGGATTCGCTGGAAGACTCTTCCGAAGAGACGGAAGAACTCTCAACCGAAATTGAACTTTCACTTTGCTCACTGCTAAACGAAGATTCAGCAGAACTCGTTCCATTGCAACCAAAAAGGATTAAGGCGGCGGCAAGAGACAAAAGGAGGAGCTTCGCTTTCATACGCCCTATACCTTAACGCAAAAACGCGCCCGCATAAAGGCGCGCTTATGGGAGAAAGCTCGTTTTGCCTTCTTATTTTGATTTGCTTATAGGGTTCCGTTACGGAAGCGCTCAAGCAACTTGTCGGCGAAAAGACGAATTCCCTCGCAACGTTCCCCTGCCCCACTGGCCATAAAGTTCCAGCCTTGGGCGGTGCGGGTCAAGATGCCGATGGTTAGGGTAGTCGCGCTGGCGAGGTTATGCATCACTTTGTATTCGCAAAGCAAACGTTTGCTGCCCTGATCGGATAAACGGATGAACATGTTGTCGACGCTGCCTAGGGTTTGCTTACGGGCAAAGGCTTCGAAAACATTAATGACGACAGCAAGTTTGGTAAAACGCGATGGTACTTTGCTCAAATCGATATCGATGGTTTCGTCGACGTCATCGCCTCGACCTGTCAAGTTGTCGCCATGGTGATGAATGGAGTAGGAAGCATCGTCTTTATGCCCAAAGTAAACCGTCTCCAATCCTCCTTGGCCAAGCATGACCACCGAGGAATCGACGTCCATGCTCGCGCCGCTTTGGGTGGGATCCCAGCCGACTTCGAGGCGGATTCGCTGCAAAGGTTTGCCATTGGATTCGATGCGGATTTCCTGCCCTTGGCTAAGGCGAATGACATCGCCTTCGCGGCGTTGTGTTCCCGCGAGGGAGGAGTCGTAACGGATTTCAAGCTTCTTGCAGTAGATGCACTGGAACGAATATTGACCAATGCGCGGGCAGACGATCCGGTCGGAGCAACGCATCGTATGGCCGCCGCCATCGGTGCAAGGCGTCATCGTCGGATTCACGTTGAAGCGAGGCTGCTCGACTTGTGAAGCGACCACTTTCGCTTCCTCGGGAGTCATCGGATAAAAGTCGGTGGCAATCCATTCGCCACCTTGTTTGCGAAGGCGGACGCCCCAATAACGGTTGGCCTTAGGGCAATAGGTCTTTAAAAAGCTGATTTCGTCCATAACGGTTTTCTTTGGGTCAATTATACCTGAGTTCCTTACGATTTATCGTCAGGAAAGAACTCATGGTAGAGAAAAGCGCCTTTAGAAGAACTTCGCCTTGAGGTAATCGATGAAGTATTGCGGGTTCATCTTTTCGCCGGTGACTTTGACAATCCAATCCTTGGGGTCGAGGTAGTCATAAGCAAAGTCTTTTTCCCGTAGCCACTTCAAAATGGGATCCAAATCTCCTTTGGCGAGCAGTTCGTCAAATGGCAAATCCTTCTTCATGTAGTGAAGGATCTGCGCGCCATAGAGGTTACCTAAGGCATACGAAGGGAAGTAACCGAACGAACCGCCGAACCAGTGGGTGTCCTGCAAAACGCCGAGGGTATCGTTTGGCGGAGTAATGCCAAGGTATTCTTCGTATTTGGCGTTCCAGGCGTTGGGCAAATCTTCGACTTCGAGCTTGCCGTTGATCAAATCCCGTTCCAGCTCATAACGGAGGATGATGTGGAGGCAATAGGTGTATTCGTCCGATTCGGTACGGACCAAGGAACGCGTCACCTGATTTATCGTCTGGTAGAAGGTCTCTTCATCCATGTCGAGGAATTCGCCACCGAGATGCTTCTTGCAAAGCGCGAGCAAAATCGGGGTAAAGGCACGGCTACGGCCAATGATGTTCTCATAGAAGCGGGAATGGGTTTCGCATAAGGCGGCGGAAGCACGGCCATCGACATGGTTTTCAAATTGGTAATCCGGCCAATTCTGGAATTGGATGGAGTGGCCCCCTTCGTGGATAACCGAGAACATCGAGGAACGCCAATCGTCTTCGTAATAATGGGTCGTTACGCGGCAATCGTCGCGGGCGATGTTGTTGGAGAAAGGATGTTCGGTTTCCCGCAGCACGCCACGGGATAAGTCATAGCCGATAGCCTGCAGCAATCCGGTGGACAAGTGCGCCTGCTCGTCGCGGCTATGGAAGCGGACCGGCGGGATCGGATGCGCTGCTTGCTTATCGAGGACGGACTGAAGGTTCTCGATGAGGAACTTCTTTAACGGCTCAAAGACCTTATCAATGTCTTCTTGGGTTTGGCCTTTTTCATATAAAGAAAGGAAGGCGTCATAAGGGGTCTTATGGAACGGAAGACGGTAAAGCTCGCTTTGTTCGCGATTGATTTCGACGACCTTCTTGAAATAGGGCAATACCATCGCCCAGTCGGAAGCGCCTTTGGCCTTCTTCCAAACCTCGACGCATTTATCGGTGGCCTTGCACCATTCGATGTATTTCTCTAAAGGGACTTTTTCCATGAATGAGATTTCAAAGAGAAGATCATCAATATGAAGCGCCTCGGCATCATTAAGCCCGCCTTCCTCTTTGGCTTTCTTAACTAAGGCGATGAATTCGGGGTCTTTGCTGATCGCCGCGTATTCGGCGGAATAGAAACTGCATAAATCGCTTTGGGCCTCGATGGCCTTTTCGGGCGCGGTCGTTTCCAAATCAAAGTAAAGGAGCCCGAGTAGATGGTTCAAGCGGTCTTGCTTGGCAAAATAGGGTTCAAGTTGTTTTAACGCTTCGTTGGGCATAAGAAATCCTCCGTGAGATAGTTTAACATCGCGAGAAAAAGAAGCACATTATTCTTCGAAAACCGCGCAAAACCTTCCTATTTATTCGCTAAACGCAGATTTTTAGATATTATACGCTAAGGCTCACAATTTCTTTCGGAGAAAAAACCGGGAATGATGAATTGGCGAAATCACCCTTATTATTTGTGACTATTGCATCTAGTAGCGATTCCTTTGCGGATTCCAAGAT
>JBGUWA010000071.1:0-6558 GCA_045220635.1 Candidatus Alloenteromonas sp.
GCAAGCAAAGGGTCGCCAACAAATGGGCCATCACCGCTTTGTCCGTCTCGGCGGTATGGCTCGTCAGCGTCGTCATCTTCTTCGCGGGTCAGATTCTTTTTTCCGAAGCGGTATGGAACCGCACCGGCTGGATTTCCTTCATTTGGGCCGCACCGGCATCGTTCGTCATCATGCTGATTTTCAACGGCATCTGGGGCAAATCTTCCTGGCGAACCATCTTGGCCATCTTGCTAACCTGGTCTTCGATCGCCTGTATCTATATCACCTTGGGTTTGTTCTTGGGGTCTGGCTGGGAGCTATGGCAAATCTTCCTCATCGGCATCCCTTTGACCGTCGCCTCGATTCTTTGGGATCACGTCTTGGTGAAGAACAAAAACGAGCCAAAACCCTAATCGCGAATCAATTCGTACGCAATTCGGCGCACCGTATCCTGGGTTACGTAAATGTAGCCGATGGGTCGGAAGCCGATTTTTGTTAAGGCGCCGCGCATGACGACATTGTCTTCATGGGTATCGATACGCACTTGATTCACTTTGGTTAAGGCAAATTCCACTGCCGCTTTTAGGATTCCATGGGCTTTGCCGCTTGAGGCGATGCGATGAATGACCGCGTATGGACCAGGGCAACTCCACGCTCCTTCTTCCACAACGTCATAGCAAGGGTCGGGGTTCTCGCCATAATCGAGGAAAAACGTGCCGACGATTTCGCCTTGCTCTTCAATCACGTAGCCTTTGCCTTGTCGGATATCGTCTTCAATCACTTCTTGGGGCGGCCATTGGTTATGGCCCCATTGATACGCGTTCCCAGTCTTCGCCATGAAGTCGCGGGCATAAGCGAAAACGCTCATCAAGGTCGGCAGGTCTTCGCGTTTGCTCTTACGGATTTGCATGGTTCAATCGTGAAAGATAATTTGGGTTTTGCAAGGTTTTTCGTTAATTTGCAGGCTTTTTGAGCAGTTTTAGGAAGGCGGTTGGCAAAGAATACGTAACACCGATTTCGCTTACGGGCACGGATAAGCAACCTTCGATCCTCCCCGCGACAACATACACTTTCATGTTCCATAAGATGTGGCTGAAGCGATGCTTTGCCTCGCCCAAAAACTCAATGTCTTTCAAGGCGGGGAACTTCGCGGAGAGCTCGCAAACGCTTCGATGCCCGGAAACGTTTGGGAATTCATAAAGCGAAGCAAGCAATCCCGTTTCAGGTCGCTTACGGATGGAAAGGTTCCCTTTCTCGTCAAAGGCCAAAAGCACGGTGAGGCTTTCTTCTTTGACGGTGGGTTTCTTTTTCTTCGGCGGATATTCTTCGGGGTTTCCTGCAGCGCAAGCCTTGCACCACGGCTTCAAGGGGCATTCCTCACATTTCGGGGCGCCATGAGGGAGGCAAATCAGTTCGCCCAAATCCATCAACGCTTGGTTGAAAGAAGACGGCGACTTCATTCGTTTCCCAAAATAATCCGCGCATTCGTTCCGCACCGAGGCTTTCGTGACGTCGATCGCTTTGGCTTCTAAACGCGAATAGACGCGGAGCAAGTTGCCATCCACCGCGACATACGGTTCGTCGAAAGCGATCGCCAAAACCGCGTTACGCATGTACTCCCCTACCCCAGGAAGCGACAAAAGGGCGGCGGGGTCTCTAGGCAAGACGCCTTGATGTTCGCTGGCGACGATCTTGGCCGCGGCGTGTAGGTTTCGGGCGCGAGAGTAATAGCCTAATCCTTGCCAAAGCGACAAAACGGTCTCTTCTTCGGCGGAAGCGAGGGCAGCGAAATCGGGAAGCCGTTTGGTGAAAGCATCGAAATAAGGGATGACGGTGTCAACGCGGGTTTGCTGAAGCATCGTCTCGCTTAAGTAGACGTGATAAGGCGTCGGGTCTTCCCGCCAAGGGAGATGACGGCGATGGGCTTGGTACCACGACAATAAGGATTCCGCGAAAGGCATGGCAACATTGTAGCAACGGAACCCATCCATAACGAGACAAACGCGCTTTTGTCTCCAACACGTTGCTTGCGTACCCGCCCGCCATCCGTATAATTGCTAACCAATAGGAGACCTATACGCATGAAAGACTCAATCCGCATTCAAGACGATCTCTACCATCACGTCAATGGCGAATGGCTGGAGACCGCCGTTATCCCTGACGATCGCCCCGTCACCGGAGGCTTCTCCGCCCTAGACGAAGGGGTTGAAAAACTATTAATGGCCGACTTTGCCGCTTTCGCTTCGGGCGAAAAGAAAACCGACGTTCCCGGCATGGAAGACGCCATCCGCCTCTACCGCAAGGTCTTGGATCAAAAGCGCCGCGACGAAGACGGCATCAAACCTTTGCTTCCGTTGCTTGAGAAGATCCATGGCCTCAAATCCATCGACGAGTTCAACGCGAACCTGTCCAAACTCTTCCTCGAAGGCGCGGCGATGCCTTTTGTCTGCGCCGTCACCGACGATATGGGCGACGCGACCAAGCACTGCGCCATGGTGATGGGTCCGAGCACGATCCTTCCCGACACCAGCCTCTATGCCGAAGGGAATCCGAGCAAAGCGCAGATGCTGCAACTTTATTCGATGATGGCCACCGCCATCCTTAGCTTCTCTCCACTAAGCAAAGAAGAACAAGCCAAAGTCTTGCAAGATACCCTTGCCTTCGACGCTTTGATCGCCACCAAGGTCAAGAGCCAACTCGAATGGGCCGATTACGTCAAATGCCATAACCCCACCCCGACCGAAGACGTCGCCAAGGACATGGCGCCCTTAGACATCAAAGCTTTCTTAAGCGACCTCTTTGGCAAAGACGCCCCCGATACCTTGGTGGTTTACGATCCCAAGGCCATCAAGGAGTTCCGCGAACTCTTCAACGAGGAGACCTTCCCCTTGTTCGTTTCCTGGTGCTACCTCAACACCTTGCTCCAACAATCCAAATACTTAAGCATTCCGATGGCCGAGACCAGCGGCATGTTCCGTCGCGCCTTGATGGGCGTTGCCAAAGATCCCGTTTTGGAAAAGCAAGCCTACCAGACCGCTTCCAGCGTTTACGACCAATCCGTCGGCGTTTACTATGGCCGCGAATATTTCGGCGAAGAAGCCAAGAAAGACGTCGTGAATCTGGTCCATCGCATCATCGATACCTATAAGCTCCGCGTGAAGAAGAACTCCTTCCTCAACGAGAACACCAAAGAGAAAGCCATCCTGAAGCTTTCCACCATCGAAGTGAAGATGGGCTATCCCGACGAGGTCGCGGAACGTTGCGCGAAGCTTAAACTCACCGACGAGGAATCCTATTTCGAGGCTTCCCGCAAAATCGCCGCCTCGCGCATCAAAGAAAACATCGACAAACTCACCAAGCCCGTCGATCGAAGCGAATGGTTGATGCCAGGTCATATGGTCAACGCCTGCTATAACCCAACCTGCAACGACATCACCTTCCCCGCGGCCATCTTGCAAAAACCCTTCTACTCCATCCATCAATCCATCGAGGAGAACCTCGGCGGCATCGGCGCGGTCATCGGCCATGAAATCTCGCACGCCTTTGACAATAACGGCGCCAAATTCGACGAAAAGGGTAACCTCAACAATTGGTGGACCGAAAGCGACTTCGCCGCCTTCGAGGACCTCACCGAGAAGATGGTCGAGCAATGGGAAGGCCTGGAAATCGCGGAAGGCAAAGTCAACGGACGCCTCGTCGTCAGTGAGAACATCGCCGATAATGGCGGCGTCGCGGTCACCTTGGAAATCATGCATTCCTTGGAAAACCCCGACTTCCAAAAATACTTCATCAACTGGGCCAAGATCTGGTGCCGCAAAGCCAAGCCGGAATACGTCCAGCTCCTCCTTGTTCGCGACGTCCACTCCCCTGCCGAGCTCCGCGCGAATATCCCTCCCCGCAACTTCCCCGAATGGTACGAAGCCTTCGGCGTGACCTCTTCGGATAAGATGTACATCCCCGAAGACAAACGTCTCACCATCTGGTAATTCGATAAAAGGAAAGGCGCAGTGTCCTCCGTGTGTCACGGAGATAGGCCGCGCCTTTTGTTTTCGGTATTATGAGGGCGTTTCGCTATTCTCTTCTACTATCTTAAGAAACTCCTCAACGGGGATATTCAGTATTCTCGCGGACTCCTCTGCCGTAATCATGTTGTCTTTGTAAAGGGCAACGAGCAACTCCCTTTTGCCCTGCTGCATGCCTTGTTGCAAACCTTGCTGTCTTCCTTCTTCCATCCAGGCCTTCGCGGATTCCTCGCTGACTTTTTCCATGTATTCGGTCATGATGCGTTCCTCCCTTCCGAGCTAGGCAAGACCTAAACCGTTCCGTTTTGACTTCGGCGCCCTACTCTCCCGCGAGCTTGAGAAACTCCTCGACGGGGATATTCAGTCTTTTCGCGGACTCCTCTGCCGTAATCATGCTGTCTTTGTAAAGGACAACGAGCAACTCCCTTTTGCCCCGCTGCACGCCTTGTTCCATGCCTTGTTGCAAACCTTGCTGTCTTCCTTCTTCCATGCCTTGCTGTCTTCCTTCTTCCATCCAGGCTTTCGCGGATTCCTCGCTGACTTTTTCCATGTATTCGGTCATGCGTTTTACCCCCTTATCTGATTTTAGCATTTCGAGCGCGTCGCAGAGTATGGAATCGTATACTTTTTCGGGTTCGCTGGCGTTGATGTCCTCCATGAGGCGGCCAAGTTGTGTGGAGGTATCTCGGATTCGGTAGTTCGCGACGTATATCCCTTGGCCAGGTTCCATGTCTTCATGGGTGTTCGCGTCGTGATAGGAAAAGCGATACAAGGGCTTCCCTTGGTCAAGGAAGTCGCCATCGAGGAAGACGACGACGATGGCGGGCGTCATGCGTTTGAACGCGGCCTCGCCCTTTTCCAGGGAGTATCCCGCCCGAAGCATCGCGCGATAAAACAGCATTCGCTCTAAGGGCATCCTGCTTTTGATCTTTTGCATTTCGATGTCACAATGGGTGCCATCGTCAAACACGGCGAGGCAATCAAAACAGACGGAGCGTTGGCGAAAGGATTGGGACTCCTCGTGCGTTTGCACGGAGACGACCTCGAAGTCGCTTCGTTGGAGGATGGGTGCAAGGATCGCCTTAGCTACTTTGGGGTCATCTTCTAAGGCGACGGTGAATGCGGCGTCATAGGTAAGGTTGACTTTCGCGACGTCGATGACTTCCCGTCCGACGCGGATGATGGTGGATTTTCTTTGGGTCATGTGAATTGACCTCCTCACATACCGATTGGGAGAAAAGGGTTCAATATGACAAAAATCCGCGAAATGTTTTTCCGCGTTTTCATTACACCCTTAAGGGTGAAAAACAGGAAATACCCTGCAAAAAGCTATTCTTTTTGGCGTTTTATCAGCAATATGGGGTTTTATTTTCAGCCAAAAAAGCCTTTTTATGGGGTTATTCCACTTCGACTTCTTTGATGAGCAATTCGTTGCCTTGCTTGAGGACGGTGTTCTCGCTGTGGCACTTCGGGCAGATCTTCGCGAATTGGATGGTGTCGTACTCTTCGCCACAATCGAGGCACTTCGTCACCGCGGGGATGAACTCGATCTTCAACTCGGAACCCTTGAAGAGCTCGTCGTCTTTGACGAACCACTTCCACGCGTCGGTGAGATAATGCGGCACCACTCCCGAAACCGTGCCGACGCTTAAAGTCACGGAACGGACGCGCCGAACCGGTTGTTTCTCAAAGGTATCGTAGAGGGTGTCTACGACGGAGGTGATGAGGGAGAGCTCGTGCATTATTGTTTGGCGGCTTTCTTCGCTTCTTTCTTCAGTTCGCGGTTATGGCGACGGATGGCGAACATGCGCTTGACCGCGTAAGGCAAGACTTTCTTCAGGGTCTTTTCGCATGGGACGAGAACGCTGGCCTCGGGAATGTCGCGGGAAAGATGGATGGCATCGAAGGCGCATTTGGTCGTGCAGATGCCGCAGCCGATGCATTTGTTCGGGTCGACGATGCTCGCGCCGCAGCTAAGGCAACGGGCGGTCTCGATCTTGACCTGCTCTTCGGTGAGGGTCTTGCGCGCATCGCGGAAGGACTTCTTCTGATCGATGGTCGCGTCGAGCCCTTCTTCCTGACGATCGGAATGGTCATAGGAATCCGGATCAATGTAGATGTCGTTCTTGTTCAATGCGACGAACTCCATCTTGTTCATGCCTTCGTCACGGTCGGTGCCCGGATGGGCGATGCGATGGAGCGAATCCGCCGCCATCTTGCCCGCCGCAATCGCGTCGATGACGAATTTCGGTCCGGTATATACGTCGCCACCCACGACGATGAGCGGGTCGTCGGTGCGATAGGTGAACTTCTCGGCGATCGGGGCGCCGTTAGGAAGCGTCTTGACTTCGGTTCCCTTAAGCAAGTCGCCCCAAATGATGGCTTGGCCAATCGCGAAGATGACGCGATCGGCGGGAACTTCGATGGTTTCGGATTCGTCGTATTTGGGCGAGAACTTCTTGGTTTCGGGATCGATGGTGCTCAAGCAACGCTTGAAAACCACCGCGGTGACGTTGCCTTTGTCATCGACTTTGAGCTCACGTGGTCCCCACGCGGG
>JBGUWA010000072.1:0-1878 GCA_045220635.1 Candidatus Alloenteromonas sp.
ATTCAACACAAAGGGAAAAACTCCTTCAAGTTTTATAGGATAAAACGTGTTATAATGGCAACCACGAACAATAAACATTTGCAAAGCGAGGAGAAAAAATGGGACAGGCGACACTTTCGTTGGATATGACAGAAGCGATGAGGGGCAGCCGTATCTATCGCCTTCTGCAAGACGCGGAAACGGTCTGTTTCGTCGGCGATTCGCTGACAGAGGGGACAATGAACGGCGGCGTTCCATGGTACGAACCCATGCGTCCCTGGATTCGCGGAAAAATCTTCAACATTTCCCAGGGCGGCGTCACGGCGAAGAGCCTTACCGCCTATTTCCTGCCCTCCATCGTCAACACGGAAGCGGCGCTTTTTATCATCGCCACAGGCGCGAACGACATTCTTTTCCGCGACCCGCTGTTTTGCGCGATGACCGCAGCAGACTATATCCATAATCTAAAAAAGCTCCGAGACGCGGTCTGCACGCGCCGTCCCGACGCGAAATTCGTCTTCATCGCCCCGTGGCTTGCGACGGACGGGGACGCCAGCCTCATCGGAGGCGAAAAGCCGCCGAACACGGACGAATTGTACCGGGATTATTCGGCGGCGCTCGAAGCTTGGTGCAACGATACGGGGGATGGCTTCATCGACGCCAACGGGTACATTGCCCGACACTTTGCGTCATCATCGCCGGAAACCTATCTGGTGGATTTCATCCATCCCAATGCCGACATCGGCGTCAAACTGTATGCGGAAGCGGTACTGGCATGCGACGCGGAAAAACTGTAAGCACAAACCACCTTTAATCCTTTTTCATCTCTCGTGCTATTCCTATTCCCCCCGCTTTTTGCTATACTACTTAATATACGAATAACAACCTCCCGAAAGGAAACGACCGAAATGAGCGACAAGAATAAACCGATTGAAAAACCGGACACCGACGACCATGTCATCAAGATGGACATCCTCGGCATGATCCACAGCGCTGAAAGTCCCTTCGAGATTATTTACCATGTCGCGAACTATCTCGAAAAGAAATCAAGCGAAGAAGGCTACGCGAAGGCAGTGCTGGAGAATATGAGAACCGTTTACGGCGTCGTGCTCGGCGAACAAAAGCTGCTGACCGACGAGCTTCATGACGTCGAGGCGCGGCTGGCGCATATCGAAGACGTCTGCAAGAATACGGAACTGACCGAAGAGGAGGCCATCCGCGCGAATTTCGCTATTACCCAGCACAAGAAAAACGTCGAACGCCTCAAAGATCGTATCCATGAGCTGGAGGCCAACGGCGACTCTCTGTACTTTGTGAAAAAATAAAAAATCGGAAGCTGTCGAAACGGCTTCCGATTTTTTATTCCCCTTATTCTTCTCTTGCCTTTTCCTTCAGATAGTTGCTCATGGCTTCCGCGACGTGCCTGGCGTTCTTGACCGCCTGCACCACGTTCCACGGACCGAGGGTCACATCGCCGCCCGCAAATACTCCCAGTCGCGTCGTCATGCCGTTCTCGTCCACCTCCAAGAGGCCCCTCTCATTGCAATCGAGACCGATGGTGGTACTGGACAGCTTGTCCTTCGCCCGCTGGCTGACGGCGATGATCGTACTGTCCGCCGCCGAAATGGCCGGTTCACTGCGTGAAACGATCTCCCCCGCATCGTTGTATTTCCGCCGCACGAAAAGAGGCCCCTCGTCGGTGATGGCCAGCGTTTCGACGCCGTAAGCGATCTCCACGCCGTCCGCCTGTGTGTATTCCACTTCCCGCTTGCTGGCGGTGACTTTATTGTCCCGCGAATAAATGGTGACATAGCGGCTCCCATGTCGGATTACCGTGCGCGCCACATCCATCTCGGAATTGCACGCGCCGATGATCGCCACCGTGTCGCCCAACTCGTA
>JBGUWA010000073.1:0-4278 GCA_045220635.1 Candidatus Alloenteromonas sp.
TTCGGGGTTAAGGTCGTAAATGGATAATCCGCGGTAGGAACGTCGGCTTTGCTGACGATATTGAGTAACGTGGACTTGCCCACCGAAGGAAAGCCCACCAAACCCGCGTCGGCGAGTAGCTTCAGTTCCAAAACCAAGCGCTTTCGTTCTCCAGGGAAACCGTTCTCGGCGATTTTCGGGGCTTTTAGGCGCGAGGATTTATAGGCGGCGTTGCCGCGACCTCCCCTACCGCCTTTGGCGACGCGAACGACATCGCCTTCGTGGCTAAGGTCGGCTAAGAATGCGCCGGTAGCTTCTTCATAAACGACCGTTCCGACCGGAACGTCGCAATACACGTCTTCTGCCGAGCGGCCAAAACGCATCTTCTTGTCGCCTTTTTCGCCATCTTCCGCAGCGATCATGCGCGAATGGCGATAGGCCAGCAAGGTGTTGACGTCGCTTTTGGCGACCAGATACACCGAGCCGCCGCGACCGCCATTGCCGCCATCGGGGCCGCCTTTGGGCATGTTTTTCTCACGCAAAAAGGAGATGGCGCCGTTGCCACCATTGCCGGAACGTACTTCGATTACCGCGCGGTCGATTAGCATGAGGGTTCTCCTTCGAAGGAATAATGGTCGCGATTCTTCTTGATGCGACGCACGTCTTTATAGAATGTCTTCGCCGTCTTCCAGGGGCTGCCCACGCTGGAATCGGGGTCATCGGTCCAGGTGCAAGGGAGTTCGACGATGGAAGCGCCATTGCGATATAGGATATATAGGAGCTCCACGTCGAAGGCAAAGCCATCGATGATGGATAACTTCGCCGCCTTTTTGGCCAAATCGGTTCGGAGACATTTATAGCCGCATTGGCTATCCTTGATGCCTTTCATGTGGAAGGTCCATTGGACGACTTTCCGGCATCCCCAATGGGTGAGGCGACGCATGAAGGGTTGCTTTTGGCCATAGACGGAGCCTTTGACGTCGCGGGAGGCGATGAAGCAATCCTTTTTGCCAAGTTCTGGCTTAATCGCGTCGAAGGTGTCTAGGGAAGTCGCCAAATCCGCGTCCATAAAGAGCACGTAGTCGGCGTCGCTCGATAACATCGCCTTCTTCACCGCATGCCCTTTGCCTTTGATGTTCTCCAAAGGCAATAACTTGACTTGGGCGGGAAGGGTTTTCGCATGTTCTTCAAGCTTTGCTTGTTCTTCTTCGCTGCCCCCATCGGTGCATATCAAAACGTCATAGACGATGCCTTGCTTGTCGAAGTAAGGCAAGATCGACTCGCGCAGATGCTTGGCGAGCTTATCGCTTTGGTTTTTCGCAGGGATGAGTATTGAAAGTTTCATGGCTTTTTGCCCGCGGCAATTATAGGGGGTTTCTTATAAGAAAGCAAAGCGTGCATGCGCGCGATAGGGCGAAAAGCATCGATTGTTCCCTAAACCTTGGCGCGGAGATAATCCACCATCGAATGCACCACGCGCAAAGAGACCTTGTTGCAGTTTCCGCGGGAGAGATAATCGTGCACATTGCCATGGTTTAAGCCAAGGTCAACGCAAAGCCGATATTGGGTTATTCCTTTTTCCCGTAGCAAGCTTAGCAAGAAGTCTCTGGCCTGTTGCTTGATTTCGTTATCGTATTCGACACGACGTTGCTTCTTTTGGTAGCTTTCCCAAACCTTGGCAAAATCAAAGGCGGCGAATTCGTCGTCGCGGAAGTTCGTTTCGTTTAGCCGCAGCAATACTTCGCGATATCGGTTTTGCGTGTAATGGTTCAAACGTTCTTGGCGGCCAATTAACGCGCAATACAAAAGAAGCGGCCCAACCAATCGGCGATTGCGTTCGCTTTCTTTCGCCAGAGCATGGATGCTCAACGTCTTTTCGCCCGTGAGGTCGCGCAAATACCACGTCAAATAGGATTTAAACGATTGCTTTCTCATTCGATTTGTTCCGCTTGGTAACCATGTAAATCATAATTCATTAATATTATTAATCAATTTATGTTTCATTCGAAAGAAAAGCGCAGCCACGTGGACTACGCTTTGTCGATTGCATTACTACGAGATTACCGACCGCCCATCGGTTCGATGATGTTGATCTTGAACTCGATGACTTCGATGTGGAACTCGCCGACGGCCTTGTTGATGACGGAGAGGATCTGCGAGGCTTTCTCGCGGTATTCCTTGATGAGCACCAGCGCGTTGCCTTGGTCGGCATATAGACGGAGTTCGTCGTTAAGTTTCTTCGGCAAGAGCTCTTGGATGCCGTTCAGGTAAGGATAGAACTCTTTGGGATCAAGCACCTTGTACTTCAAGGTGTAATTGATCTTATATAAGGCATCGGGGCCATTGTTGATGAAGAGTTTGTCGGAGGAGAACTCCTTCTCGCTGTCGGTGATGACCGCGCCTACGCTGTCGCGAAAGGGAACCATGAAGCATTTGGGGTTCTCTTCGTTGAGGACTTTGTAGATTTGGCCTTTGCGGACGATGATGGTGGTCGCGTTGGGTTGCGCACGCACGAAGCGCTTGAACAAGTAGAACGCGATGATGAGGGCCACCAACGAACCTAAGACGATATACAGGATCGGATTGGTGAAGATCTTTTTCAGCGATTCCATCGAGCCTCCGGAAGAGGAACCGCCGCTGGAAGCGGCTTCGGAAGAGGCCGCGGACAAGATTAGGAACAATTTCATACTGACATATACCTCAAAAACAGGCATTCCTTACGGAACACCGATAGTTTACCCCTAATGCGTAAGGATAAAAAGATGGTCTTACGCAAACGGTTCGCGACAAAAGAAACGATTACGCGCCCTTTTGTCTTGGATATATTGAAGTATCTGTTAATTTTTTGTAAAATTATGTTAGGAAATTAACAAGGACAAGAAAACGATGTTTGGAAAGAATCTGAAATACTTTCGGCTAAAGCAAGGCTTATCCAAGAAAGATCTCGCGAATAAGGCGGGGTTATCCGCGGCGTTGCTCACGTATTACGAAGACGGTCAACGCCAGCCCAGCGTGCAAAGCCTCGACGCCATTTCGAAGGCGTTATCCATTTCGCCCGCATTGCTTTTGGAAACGATGCCTACCCTTTCCTTTTCTCACGGCGCCTTCCGCAAAAACGCTTCATTATCCAAAACGAACCAAGAATACGTCCGTTCCTTCGTCGAGGATTATTTCGGTCGCTTTTTCACGACGCTATCTTTCTTTCCTTCCGATATCTTGGCCCCGATTCCATGGAAGGAAGGAAAGCCCCTTCCTTTGCCTGATTCCACCACCGAAGCCGCAAAAGCCTTCCGCCAAGCGCTTGGCTTATCGAGTTCTGGACCCCTACCCACTTTGGTGGATTATCTTGAAAACCGCGGTTTCTTGCTTTGCCCCATCGCGGGTTTGTCTGGCTTCGATGGCATCAATGGCTTCGTCTCCGGACGACCCTACATCGCCTTTAACCAAGACGTCTCCCCCGAACGCATTCGCACCACCTTGGTGCATGAACTCACGCATCTTTGCTTTGGATTAGGCGACGAGGACGAAGATATCGTCAACCAGATCGCCGGCGAAGTCCTCTTCCCCAAAGAAGACGCCCTTCGCGAGTTAGGACCCCGTTGCTATGGGGTAAACGCCTGGATGACGCGCATCGCCAAGGAATATGGCATCTCGATGTATTCCCTCGTCTACAACGGAAACCGTTATGGCATCTTCAGTTCCTCGACCGCGAAATCCTTCTATGTCTACGCGAACAAAAGCGGCTGGCACAACAACGAACCCAGTCGTTGCGAGGAAGAATCCACGCATCTATTCGAACAGCTCGTCTATCGCGCCGTCGACGAAAACGAAATCACCACCCAACGTGCCGCGGAGCTTTTGCGCACGACTTATCAACAAGTGGAGGCAAGCACCCGTTCCATCGCTTGAGTCGTTATGGTTGCCGTCAGCGTCGATACGAACATTTGGATCTCTTTACAACGTCTTGACGCGTTATCCGACGTTTTCCAATTGGATTATCAGTACCTGATGGAGCAAAGCGCCGCCAAAGACGAGTTGCTCTCTCCCGTGGGTCTATTGCAAAAAGTGCGAGACCTCGGTTTGGTGGAAGTCACCCTTGCCGAAGAAGAGCTCCGCTTCGTGCTCGACTGCCAGCTACGTAACGCTTATCCGCGTCTTTCCACCTATGATCTTTTTGCGTTGGCCATTGCCAAGAACCGCAACATTTTGCTGCTCACCGGCGATGGCCCCTTACGCAAAGCCGCCGAGGAAGAAGGCGTCACCCATCATGGGCTTTTATGGATTATCATTGAATGCGCC
>JBGUWA010000074.1:0-7012 GCA_045220635.1 Candidatus Alloenteromonas sp.
ATATTAGCGGTCTCCGTCGTCGTAATCGTCGTATTCGGAGTAGTCCTCGTAGTCGGCGTCGTAGTCGGCGTCTTCATAGGCGGCTTCTTCGGATTCGATTGCGGAGAGTTCTTCTTCGGTATAGACGGGGACGGTCGGCACGACGGGCTTGACGGCGGGTTCGTGGGAGACTTCCTCTTCGGTGATCTTGCGCGGACGTTTGGTCTTGGCGCCGGATTTGGTCTTCTTTTCCTTGGCCTCTTCGAGTTCCTTCTCGAGGGCGTCGAGGGTCGTGGTCGTGGTGACGGAGGTGGGTTGGGCTTCGGCGGCTTTGGCGGCTTCGCGCGCTTCTTTGGCGGCCTTCTCGGCGGCTAATGCGGCGGCGGCGGGGTTGGCCGCTGCGGCGGGGAATTCCTCGGGGCGGACATCGGCTTTCGGGGGCACGGGTTTGGCCGCGGGGGTATTGATGATGACTTCGGGCATCGCCTCTTCGACTTCTTCGGCCGCTTCTTCGGCTTCTTCGGCTTCGGCAAGGCGCGCTTCTTCCTCGGCGCGGCGTTTGGCTTCGGCTTTGACCGCTTCTTCTTGACGCTTGTTGAGGTAGGCAAGGCGCTCGGCTTCTTTCTTCTCCTCTTCGGCGCGGGCTTTCCATTCGTCGATGGAAGTGAAGCGTAAGCCAAGCTGTTCGGCTTTGGATTTCTCGACGAAATCGATTTCGTAGCCGGTGAGCTTCTTGGCCAAGCTCAAGTTGGATTTATATTTGCCAAGGGCAAGCGGATAGGAGCCGTCTTCGATCAAGATCTCGGCGAACTTCTCGTCTTCTTCGACGTTAAGGCCTAAGGCGACCGCGGGGCGCACCGCTTCGACCAAGAACATGCCGATGTTGGGCGAATAGTTGATGACGTCGATCTTTTCCTTGTTCTTGCCATTGCCAAGCTGGGCGACGATCTTCTGGATGCGGTTGCCGCCTTGGCCGATGCAAGCGCCGGTGGCGTCGACGTCTTCGTTAAGGGAGGCGACGGCGACTTTGGAACGGACGCCGGCGGAACGGGCGATGGCCTTGATGACGACGGTGCCGTCGTAGATTTCGTGGATTTCTTCCTCGAAGAGACGCTTCAAGAAGCCTTCGGAGGAACGGGTCGCCTGGATCTGCGGGCCACGGGAGGCTTTGCCATCGGTGGTTTCCGCGGCTTTGACTTCCTGGATGTAGACTTTGATCGGGTCGCCCGCGCGGAAGATCTCGTCGCCGATGAGTTCCTTACGGGTGAGCTCGATGGTCGTGCGGTCGATCTTGATGGTGATGGAACGGTCTTCCGCCTTCTCGACGACGCCGGTCATCATTTCGCCGATGTGGTCTTTGTAGATTTCGTAAAGCATCGTGCGCTCGGCTTCGGCGAGGCGTTGACGGAGGTTGTTCTTGACGGCGAGGGCGGTGACTTTGCTTAGGTCTTCGACGGAGCAAGAGATCACGCATTCGTCGCCGGCTTTGTATTTGGCTTTCTTTAGGCCCTTGTTGGCCTCCTCGACGGAGATCTGGAGGTAATCGTCCTCGATGTCGTCCTCTTCGACGACCTTCTTGATCTGGGCGAGTTCGATTTTGCCCTTCTCCTCGTCGATGGTGCAGGTGACGACCGCGTCGTCGCCGCCGCCGAGGTATTTGATGTAGGCCCTTTTGAGCGCTTCCTCAAGGGCGAAGATGATGGCGTCGCGGGAGAGCCCTTTGGTTTCGGAGAGCTCACTGACGGCGTCAATGAATTTTTTGGCGTCCATGATGGTAATTCCTTTCTATTGCTTAGAGTTCAATGGCGAGCCTGGCCTTATCCACGCTAGCTCTAGGGAGCTTAGCTTGGACTTTGGCCGTCTTCTTTTTCATTTGCAAGGTGACTTCCTCTTCGGTGACTTCGAGCAAGCTTCCTTCGAGGATGTTCTCCCCTTGGTAGGGATGGGATAGGTGGAGGTTCACGTAACGTCCGACGTATTCGCCTAACTTGGATAAGGCGATGGGCTTTTCGGCCCCTAACGAAGAGACGTCGAGGGTATAGGCTCCGTCGATCGGGTCGATTTCGTCGAGGCAATCCGACACTTTCTGCGACACCAAGACGATGTCTTCAAGCGAGATCGGATCGACGCGGTCGACGATGACGGAAAGGGTCTTGGTTTTGGTGCCGCTTAGCCTTACTTCGGCCACTTCGTAGCCTTCTTGGTTTAGCAAAGGCGTAAGCGCATCGACGATTCTGCGTTCTTCTTCTTTCATGCAACCTCCTGCAAAAACATAAGGGTGGCCATCGGACCACCCTAAAAGATTATGTTCGATACGGAACCGCTATCGGGATTTCCGCAGGAAGGAATATATCACATACGCGCGCCCCTTGGGAAGAGGGGAATCGCCTATTTGATCAGCAAGCGATAATACTTCTTCATCACCGCGATCGCGGTCGCCTCGTCGGCGCACACCCGCAAGGCGGAAGGGGCGTCTTCCCGTTCCTCGACGTAAAACACCACCGCTTCGTTTTCGGCGATGCCCGCGATCTTGCTTAACGGCTTCAAGACGCAATAAACCATGTCTTGATGGGGAATCACGGCGATTTGCTCGAAGAAAAGCGTATTCCCTTCTTCGTCGCGAAGCGCCAAAGGCTCGACGTTGTCTTCGTCCAAAAGCACGTCCAGGATATCGAGGCTTTCCTCCCCTTGACCCTTGACGCTATAGGTCATGGGCTTTTCTTTCTTTTCTTCGTCGCCCTTGAAGTCGAAGAGCTTCAGCAAGGGATAAAAGGCCTCGAGGGTATCCGAGGAAAAGACGTCTTCCTCATCGTCGAGCCGCTCCTGCAGGAAGGCTTTGATGGATGCGATGTGGGAAGGGGTTGGATAGACGCCGTTGAGGTTCAGCGCCTCGGCCACCACCGAATGCATGCTGAGGTAATAGCCTTGCTTCCGGAGTTCGCGGTTCACCAATCCATTCTTCCATAGCTCGATCAAATCGTTGGAAGAAGGCAAACCCAGGATCTCCTTGAGCTTGCTTTCCTTGATCCCGAAGGCACGTAATCCCGATAGAAACGCCAAGATCTCCCTTTTGCGTTCCCCAACGCTAAGGAAGGCGGTGATCCTAAAGAAATCGGCGAGGGCGCTCGAGACGGTTTCGAAGCGGTATTCCCCATGCATTTCGTGGCTGACGTAATCGCGCCTAAGGAACTCTTCCCTACGCAAGCGGAAATCGCTTAGGGAAATCCCCTGCTCATGGAGCATCTTCCCCGTCAGGACGATGGCTTGGGTGTTGCCGGAATAAGGATCGTAAATGCTTTCTTCGTAGATTCGTTCTTCTTCCTCGCTTAGGGGCCCATAATGGCTTTGGAACACTTCCTTGGTCTTTTCTAGCGGCAAGGCGCCGATAGAAAGATACGCGATCCCCTCTTCTTGCGGGAAAGAAGACAAGTCGCGCCGCGTCGTCAGCAGGAACTTGCAGGAAAGCTCTGCCTTAAGCTGCCGCAAAAACTTCGGCGTCAAGGCGTTGACGTTATCTAGAAGCAACATCACGTCTTCCTTTAGGTCCTTCAAATAAGCAAGGCAATAGGCGCTGCGTTGGGAAGAAGGTAATCCCGTTAACGCCTCATAGACCGCATGCGGGTATTTCACCATCAAGACGAAGTTCTCCAAGGTCGGTATCTCTTCGTCCACGTAGACGATTTCCTGTGGGGCCAAGAAGGGGGAAGTCGCGGCGAATTCCGTGGCGATCGAGGTTTTGCCTACGCCCCCTTCGCCGCTTAAGACGACGATGCGCGCGCCCTGATCAAAGGCTTCCTCCACCAAGGAAAGCTCCTTTTCTCTGCCCACGAAGGAAGAAGGCCCGACGAGGTGGTTGACCAATATGGGCAAGCGAGGCGAAACCGAGGGGATGGGTTTTCCTTTTTCTCGGGCAAGCACGAAATCCTTCGCCTGCGCGTAGGCCGAAGCGAAAGCCTTTTCCTTCCCTTGGCTAAGGGAAATCTTGTTAAATCCCGCCGTATGGGCAGCATAGAATCGTTCGATCTCTTCTTCCCCTGGCGCATTAAAGACCAACGACGAGACGATGACGAAATTGATTTTCCCCTGCGCCTCGAGATCCCCGGCGTAACGGAGTTCTTTCCTCACCAAGGAAAAGCGCTTACCCGGAGTTCGGTTTGGATCGCGGAACAACGAAGGGGTCAAAAGCAGCAAATAGACTTGGCTCTCCTCTAAGGATAAAGCGAAATCCTCCGCGTAATCGCCTTTGCAATCGCGGTCGGAGTCATAACAGGAAAGACCTCGGCTTTCCAAGTAGTCGCGGATTTCGTCTTTCAAGACGCGATCTTCCCCAGTCCAACTGAGGAATACGTCGTATTTGCTCATGCGTTATGGACCTCGCGTTTTCACTTACCGATACATTATACGGTAATTCCTCGCGCATTGAGGAAGGCTTACTTCAGCAATCCTTTGATGATTCTTAAGGCTTCCTCCACCTCTTCTTCCTTGGTGGCGAAGCTCGTCACGAAGCGGATGGTGGCCTTCTCGCCTAAATCTTCCCATAGTTCGCAGCCAAATTCCTTAATCAAGGCCTTGGCCAAGCTTTGCTTCACGGTCACGAAGATCTGGTTGGTGGGCGAAGGGGCGACGTCTAGGCCCAAGGCAATCAACCCTTCCTTCAATAACGTGGCCACTTCGTTCGTCTTCTTGGCAAGCTCAAAGTAAAGCCCGTCCTTGAAGGCTTCCTCGAACTCGATGCCAAGCAGATACCCCTTGGCCAGCATCGCCCCACGGTTTTTGATGTGGCGCCGGAAATTATCCTGCAAGGTCGGGTTTACAAGGACCAAGGCCTCGCCTAAAAGCAAGCCGTTTTTGGTGCCTCCGACGTAGAAGGCGTCGGCGAGCTTGCCAAGCAGCTTCGGTTCGACGTCGTTTTCGTCGCAGGTAAGCGCCGCCCCAAGCCTTGCCCCATCGAGGAAAAGGGTTAGGCCATGGTCGTCGCAGACCTTACGCAAGTCCAGTAGCTCTTGTTTGCTATAGATGGTGCCGATTTCGGTGGAATCCGAAATATAGACCATCGCCGGTTTCACCGTATGCTCGTCGGGGTGCTTGGCAAGGCAATCGAGGATGTCGCTAGGATAGATTTTGCCCTCTTTCCCCGCGATGGCGAGGATCTTATGCCCGCTTCCTTCCACCGCGGCGGATTCGTGGACGTTGATGTGGCCACTCGTGCAGGAGATGACCGCTTCATAAGGCCTTAAGGCATAGGAAATAAGCGTCAGGTTCGTCTGGGTCCCCCCGGCCAGGAAATGCACTTGTCCTTTGGGGGCCCCGAAGGTCTTCAAAATCAAGGCTTCGGCGTTTTTGCTATGCTCGTCGAGGCCGTATGGGGTTTGGACGTCGTTCAGATTACGCGAAATCGCTTCGAGGATGCGCGGATGCGCCAAGACGCCATAGTCGTTACGGAAAGATATTGCCATAGGGATTCACCTCGCCGCTATTGTAGCAAGGGAAAGGAAATCCGCCACGAAAACGCTTCGTTTTCTCTCCCCCTGAAGCCCGAAGCGGCCTGACCTTGGGAAAAGCCGCCAACGAAAAGGCGCGAGGATCTATTTCAGCAAGGCCACGATGTCCTTGCGGTCGAACATCTTTTCGTAAGACAATGCGATGTCCACTTCCGCCCCGTCCTCGATGGGAAGATAGGAACCATCCTTTTCCTTAAGCAGCATCGTGAGGCTTGAGGAGACGAAGGTATCCCCCAAGGCCGTGGTGGAATATTTCACCGAGCAGGTTCCCCCGCCGGTGCGGTCGCCGATGCAGCGAACCTGGTCCGAGTTATATCGCGCGGCGATGGGGAAAAGGTTGCCACAGCTAAAGGCGAACTTGGAGTCGAGCATGTAGATCTTATGGTCGCGGCAAAGCGGAATGTCCTTCTCGTCGATTTTGCCATCGACGTTGATGTCGGTCTGGTAGGTCAAACGGGTATGGGATTTGCTAAGCGCGTTCCCCGAATCGACGTAGAATTTGCCAAGCAACGTGCCAAGGCAATACACCAACCCTTCCGAATCGCCACCGTTATTCGTGGTCAGATCGACGACCACGTTCTTGATGTTCGGATCGGCTTGGATCTTTTGGTAGGCGTAGGCGAATAAGGCGGCGTTATTCTGTTGGATGACCTCTTCGGTCAGATTGCCATAGAGGGTCTTTTCGTCGAGGTTCATGAAATCGTCGAAATACAAGAAGGCGGTATCCCCCACCACCTCGAAGGGTTTGTCGGCCTTTTTGGTTTTCCTCGCCTGAGTGAAGGCCTCGTTCTCTTTCTCCTTTTGGATGGCTTTGGGGGAACGCCAGGAATCCTCGACCCCATAGGAAGAGTAGTCCGTCAAGGGGGAAGCCGTTAACGGGGAGGTATGGCCGTCTTCGAGGCATTTGAGCAACAAGGTGCCATAGGCTTCCTGCATCTTCTCGAAGTCGCCCGAAAGCATCCCTTCCTCTAGGCCTTTTTCCTTCGCGAAGGAAGAGAAGGACGCGATGTCGCGGATCCCCTTTAGCCCATAGAAATAGTCCAAGCCGAACATCGTTTGGTCATAGGCGAAGCGGGCAAAGGACTTGCTCACCGAAGCCATCTTCGGCGCTTCTTTGTAGTATTTCTCGCCTAAATCGGTCAATTCCCCCTTGGACAGATCCCGCATCCCCGAGGGTGCCAAAAAGGCGTCCTTGAAGTTATAGGCGAAGGTGAGCATCCCACTGGGGAGCCCCTGCATGAGGTCGTTATAGACGCAGAAGGGAAGATAGGCTTTGCCATCGGCTTCTTTGATGGACAAGCTCGGATAAGGGTTGAAGTCGATGCTCACGGGAGACCCCTTTTTATAGGTCGACTCGCTTTCGACGATGCGGTAGCTCCTGGTCTTGGACGTGGGGGTGGCCAGGCAGTTGGGGTAATGGCCTTGCTTCGCCCCTTGGAAAAAGGCGTCGAAATCCGAGAAGGTTATGGTTTGCTTGTTTAGGTCAAAGGTCGCGGTGTCGCCGCTTTCGTCCTTCACGGTGACGACCTTAT
>JBGUWA010000075.1:0-3104 GCA_045220635.1 Candidatus Alloenteromonas sp.
AGATTTTGTTTTTGCTCCGTAAGTAGAAGCGATGGATATATAAGGAAAAAGCAATGCCAAAACTAGCCAAATAACCCATATCCAGTACGCGATATGGCTTCCAAAGCAAGGCGATTCCCACGAAGGATAGGCGTGTCAAATAATCCCAAGATTTATGAATGAATCGCTCGTCTATAACCTTCAATACGCGCATGGAAAACGCGCGGATCACGCCGATGCGTTTAAGGCAGAAAGGCAAAGGAATCATGGCAAGAAAAAGCACGATGACATCGGCATAATTTGGGAAAAACTTCTGAAAGAATTTATCGAGTAACGACAAGGCAAACGAGTAGAAAATCCCCATACCGGAAAGCAAGGACAAAAGCGAAAGTTCCGAAGCGATGGAGACGAGGTCGTTTTGGTAATCTTTCTGTCCAAAGAGCATCGCCGCGAGTAGCGCTTTCCCTCTTTCTGAAAAGGAAGAGAGGAAACGTTGTTCGTAGTCGCGGATTCGCCAGGGAAAAAGAAAAAGACCTTTCGTCTTAGGCGAAGCGATTTCCTGATAGACCCCTAAACCATTTAGGTATTCCCCGAAAGAAAATCGCGATTCGTACTCGGTGAAGCGCAGTTCCTGGAATTTGCCCGTGACTTGAACCCAATCCCCCACTTGATACGAATGGGATAGAATCGAGACGTAATAGCGATGGATGAACGTCCGTATGACGATATAGTTATCGCCCGCTTTTTCCACTACTCCGACCAAATCGGCTTGGCCTTGCGGAAGAGGAATGAACCGCAAGGCCAAACCGAGGAGAAGGCTGCTGGAGATGGCAATGCAATAATATAGGAACAGCCTTCTCTGCCGTGCCCACAAAATGACGAAACCGGAGAGGACAATGGGCACGATCAATTGCAATACGCCCTGGGAAAAAGCTATAGAAAGGCCGAAAAGGAGGCCTAAAAGCAGGGCGAATGCTTTCATATTAAGCCGAGCGAAGCGTTATCTTCGCTTTGACTTTCTCATAGGTTGCCGCGCCGATGCCTGAAACATTGGTGATTTCCTCGATGGCGCGGAATGGAGACGAGGAACGGTAAGAGACGATGGCGTTGGCGACGGTTTTGGTGAAACCCGCTACGGATTGCATGGTATCCGCGTCATCGACGTTGATGTTGGTTTTGACGATAGGAGAGGCGCTGCAGTTATTGGAATTGTCGTATAGCGGCGCGATGTAATAGGAGCCCTTGTTGGAAAGGACATAGTCCGTGTTGAAAGCGAGCGAGTCCGCGTTGGAGTTTGTTCCTTGCGCGGCCGTGATCAAATCCAATAAGGTTGCGCCCGTCTTTAACACGTACGTGCCTGGATAATTGATTTCCCCAGAGATGGCGCAGGTGATGGAATCGACCGCGATTTCGCTGCTTGTGGCAACAATCGGTGCGTTGGTGGCGTTGATCATGGCATATGCCGCCCCAAAGCCAACTAAGGCGATGGCGGTCAGTGCCACGATGATGATAATGGTTTTCATTTTGGTACCTCCACTTACCTATTGGTGGAAAAACGCAAAATGTGAGAAACGAATTTTCAATTTTTATACAGCGTCTAAAAATTATTCAAATTTATCAGATTCCATGAAACTTGATTCCTAAGATAATGTTCGTTTTTAAGGCGTTTTGACTTGATTTGTTATGCTTTGAAATCGCCAATTATTCGTACATTTATGCTCACATAGCCTTAGTCTGTGAAAAAGAAAAAGCCCACGGCGTCGCGCGCGTGAGCTATATTAGATTCCTTACTTACGGGTGAAGTTGAGGATGCGGATCTCGTAACGGATGCCGGATTCGACCAAAGCGCTGTCGCCAACTTCTTTGCCGATGAGGGCAACGCCGATGGGCGATTCGTTGGAGATGGTCGGAGGTTCGGCGAACGGATCGGCGCCGACTTGGCCGACGATGCGGACGGTCTGCTTTTCGCCAGACTCGACTTCTTCGAAGGTGACGGTGTCGCCGATGCCGATTTTCTTCGCACCACCGCCGATGCCCGCTTCTTCTGCGGTGACGGCGTTGTTGAAGATGGCTTCGATTTCACGGATGCGGCCTTCGATTTGCGCTTGGCGATCGCGGGCGGCATCGTAGTCGGCGTTTTCGGAAAGGTCGCCTTGGCTACGGGCTAAGGAGAGCTTTTCGATGACGTCAGGACGTTCGATGTCAATGAGACGACGGTATTCTTTTTCTAATTGGGTACGCTCTTCGGGCGTAAGGATGATTCTCTTATCTGCCATGGGTTTTACCTCGGTTCGATGAATTATATGCTTTGCATAAGGCGCGGGCAAGGTTAATCGCTAGAAGAATCGCCGTCTTCGGCCTTAAGTTCCTGAATGGTGGGGTCTTCCTCATAAGCCTCGAAGACTTGTTCGGCTTCGTCAAACTCCTCTTCGGTCAGCTCTTCAAGTGACTCGCCATCCGCGGAAGCCATGACGATGACTTCGTCTTCGTTGCCTTCCTCATAGAGGAAATAGTAGTCTTTCCCGCGTTGGTCGTTATGGAAATAGAAGAGAATCTTCAGTAGCTGCTGCGTGCCATCATCTTTGGTGATGATCATGTCGTTCGCGTTTTTGATTTCCATCATGGTTGGATCCTCCTATGGCTTATTGTAATGCCTTCTTGAGGCTATCGAAAGCCTCGTCGAGACGGCTTAAGTCCTTCGCGGAGCCTTGGGCCATCTCGGGTTTGCCACCGCCATTGCCTTGGAGCAAAGGCGCGACGAGTTTGATCGCTCCACCCGCGCCAAGCTTTTTGGCGCCTAAGCCACCGGCGAAAGCGACGACGGAGATGCCCGCGTCGGATTTGCCGACGAGCAAGACGAGGAAGTTCTCGTGAACGGTCTTGAGGTTATCGCCTAAGGTCATCAAGTCGGCCCTGCCGCCTTCGACTTTCTTGGCGAGGAAATAGATGTCGCCGATTTGCTCGAATGCGTTCTGGAGGTTGGCGGCGTTATCCGCGGCGAGTTTGGCCTTCAAGGCGCTGATGGCTTTTCCATCGTTGGAAATCGTCTCCTTCATCGCGGCGATGCGAGAGGGAAGTTCGCCGTCTTTGGCCCCGCCTAAGGAAGACGAGACTTCCGCGAGGGC
>JBGUWA010000076.1:0-1579 GCA_045220635.1 Candidatus Alloenteromonas sp.
TTCTCGCTGGTCAATTTGTCGGTGATTTTCGCCTTGACTTCGTCATTGATGGCGGCGGGCATTTCGCCGGGCTTCTGTTCCGCCAGAATGGCCACGTTGAAGGCGCCGATCGTGGCGACTTCCTTCGTCACGGCACCAACTTGATTCAACGCGCGGATGGCGCGGGCGAGGGCGCTGACATGGCCGGTCATGCCGGGGATTTCGTCGCCGCTGGAGAAGAAACCAGTCGTAACAACTTTGGCACCAGCCGCTTCGGCGAGTTTTGTAAATTTGGCGATGGATTCTTCGGGCTTCTCGCCGGCGGGTTTTTCCGCGACTTTGGCGGCGAGATCCGCGATGGCCTTGCGGGCGGTCTCGCTGGCCTTGCGGCGGCTGACCTGCTTGCGGATGGATTCCTTCACATCTTCATATTTCTTGTCTTTGTAAAGATGGGCCTTGCCCTTCTCGAACATGTCCTTCAGTTCTTCTTCCTTCGGCTCGACCTGCGCCTTCAGATTGGCGTTCGCCAAGACATCTTCAACCGTGATGCTCGCCACGACGGCCTTCTTCTGGTCGTCCAGAGTCAGTTCGCCCTTGCGGGTTTCGAAGAATTTCGCGATTTCGTCATCGGACGGGGCGGAGTCCTTCGCGATGTTCATCGTGAAGTCGTGCTGGCTGATCGTGTACTGTTCAAGATATTCGTTGACTTCGTCGTCCGTCACTTCGATGCCTTCGGTGGCCTTTTCTTCCAGACGGTCGATGATCAAATTCTCCTTGATGATTTCGTCGAGGTCGCCGCCGCTCATGCGGTTCGGAATCATGTAGTTGTTGACGAAATCAAGATAGCGCTGCTTGGAGAAATTCTCCTTGCCGCCGAAAATCGGCTGAGACTGGATCGCGTCCAGAAGCTCTGCGTCCGACACTTTGTCCAAGCCCAGTTCATGGGCCTTGTGGAGGGCGCGCATGCGCTGAAGCGTCAGCTGCAGCAACTGTGAATCGCTGTTGTTGCGACCGAGCGACATGCCCGTGCGCAGAACGTAGCCGACATCGGCCCTGCGCATCAGCTCCATGGTCTCCTTCGACTTCAACGTCTTGCCGTACATCTTGCCGAATGATTTCAGCCCGGGCTCGCGATAGCCGCAGCTGTCCATGCCGCCGCCCAGCGAGAAAACGAAAATGACACTGATGATAATTCCGAGCACGATGTAGGTCTTGCGGCCGTGCTTCTCAAAATAACGGTTGAAGCTACTGATGATCATGTGAGAGTCCTTATTATAGAATCAATACTTTTTTGATTTCCTTTATCTTATCGTGCCATCATGCGTCTTCGCGAATCGCCTTGATGGCGGCGTCAAAACCATTCTTCGCGCCAAAAACACTGCTGCCGGCCACGAGAACATCCGCTCCGGCCGCCTTCACTTGGCGTGCTGTGCCGACGGCCACACCGCCGTCCACTTCCAAATAAATCTTCTTTCCAGTCGCGTCGATCATCTTGCGCAAAGAGGCAATTTTCGGCAACTGGCCTTCCATAAACGACTGCCCGCCAAAGCCGGGCTCGACCGTCATAACCAAAACCATTTCAACCATTTCAAGATATGGA
>JBGUWA010000077.1:0-6115 GCA_045220635.1 Candidatus Alloenteromonas sp.
GCGCGGATGGCCTTGCCGCGATCAACACCATCAAATCCATCACCGACTTGAATATTCTCCATGCGCTCAATCGCGATCTCGCCGACGCGAAAGTCACGGTCGGCGGGTTGTCCGGACAATCGGTGAAACCGATCGCACTACGCTTCATCGCCGAGCTTTCGCGCAATCCCAAGCTCAAAGGGATGCACATTTCCGCGATGGGTGGCGTCTATAACCGCGAAGACGTGATGGCCTATGTCTCTTTGGGCGCGGGTTCCATCCAAGTCACGACGGCGGTCATGGAATATGGCTACCGTATTATTGAGGACCTCACGGAAGGCCTAGCCTATTTCTTGTCCTACCATGGCTTCTCTTCGTTATCGGATTTCAAAGGCACGATGCTCAACAAAGTGGTGGACGTGGCCCAAATCGAGCGCGATCGCGTCATTTATCCGCGCTTTGACCGGACGCGGTGCGTGGGTTGTGGACGTTGCTACATCTCCTGCATGGATGGCGGCCACCAGGCGATCGACTTCAAGAATCGGCAGCCGTTGCTGAATCCGAAAAAATGCGTCGGTTGCCATCTGTGCGTCTTGGTCTGTCCTAACGATGCGATTCAAAGCAGCGAAGTCTCGGTCATTAAGAAATAATCACATCACTATCTTAATAGATAAAGGAAAAATACCCCATCACTTGTTGGAATTAACGTTTGGGAAAAAAGAACCACCTTGTCTATAAGACAACAAAAAATATAATTAAATGATTCATTTTTCCTCCGGAGGAGTCTCATGATTTTTGAAGCATTGGACAAAATCAAACGCAATGCGATTTTTTCAACGATCTTGCTGATTGCGCTAGGGGTGGTCATCTTGATTTGCCCCACATCTTATGCCCCGACTCTGGTGCTTGGATTTGGCTACACCGTGGCAGTCATCGCCATCGTGATGATGCTCAACTTCCTTGGCAGCAAAAAGTCGCTGATGGATTACATCAAATTCGTCGGCGCCGTCGCGTTGGCGATTGGCGCGATTTGCATCTTGGTGTACCGCCAACAGACCTTGTTGGTGCTCGCCATCGCCTTTGGCGTCTTGCTCATCCTCGATGGACTACGCACCTTGTTCCATTCCTTTACGTTTGCGCGCCGTGCGCATCGTCGGGCTTGGTGGGTGCTCACCATCCTCTCCCTGCTTTTGATGGGGGTGGGCGTGATGCTTTTCATCAACCCCTGGACCTCGACCGAAGACACGCTTCTCCTTGCCATTGGCTTGGCCCTCGTCTTCGCGTCCGCCGTCAGCGGTCTGCGCCTAATTTGGACCTGGCCCGTCCGCAAAGACAAAAAGAATGCTGACGAGGAGGTGGTTGAAAATGCCTAACGAAGAAAAGAAGGTCGTTACCGAAGAAGAACTCAGCAAACAGCTCGAGGAAGCGACGAAAGAAGAAGCAGCCGAAGCCACCCCGGAAGCTGCCCCCGAATCCTCCGAACCCAAGAAAGGCTCCAAGTTAGCTCGCCTTTTGGAAAAGGCCATCAAGGAAAACAAGAAACGCGAGAAGACCCGCGCCGCCGAGATGATCAGCATCTTCGCCGCCCATAACTTCTATTCCGCTGGCTTGACTCCTTATGAATTCCGCACGACCCTCGAGGATTTGGGCCCGACCTACGTCAAGATCGGCCAAATCATGTCGAGCCGCCCCGACCTTCTCCCCGAAGCCTATTGCAAAGAACTCGAGAAGCTTCGCCAAAACGTCAAACCTCTTGAAGCCGAGATCGTCCGCGCCGTCATCGAGGACGAAACCGGCAAATCCATCGACGAAATCTATTCCGAATTCCGCGACAAACCCTTAGGTTCCGCCTCCATCGGCCAAGCCCATTATGGCGTCCTTAAGGATGGCACCCGCGTCGTCACGAAGGTGCAACGCCCGCTCATCGCGTCGATGATGAAGAAGGACTTCTCGTTGCTCAAGAAGCTCGCCAAGCTCGTCAACACCGTCACCGGCGACGACGAAGAAGACCAGGTCATCGATTTGGTCTCCGTCATCGACGAACTCGAGAAAGTCTCGCTTGAGGAACTCGATTTCCGCGTCGAAGCCCAGAACACCAAATTCTTCAAAGAAAATTGCATCGAAGACGAAGAAGTCGTCTCTTGCCCGACCGTCATTGACGAGCTCACCACCGAACGCATGTTCACGATGACCTTCGTCGACGGGTGCTCGGTTTCCCACAAAGACGAAATCGAGGCCGAAGGCTATAACGTCGAGGAAATCGGCGCGGCCTTGGTCAACAACTACGTCCACCAGATCCTCGACGTCGGCACCTTCCACGCCGACCCGCACCAAGGCAACATCATGGTCAGCCATGGCAAGCCCTTCTGGATCGACTTCGGCATGATCGGCCGCATCACCAGCAAGGAAATCGACCTCATTCAGACCTTGATCCTCGCCATCATCAACGGCGACACCGACGGATTGGTGAACGCGATCATGTCCATGGGCGCCGTCTCCTCCAAGACCAACATGGATAAGCTTTCCGTGGACGTCGATGCCTTCCTGCTTCGCTTCAATGGTGCGACCAGCATCGCCGACATGGATATGTCCTCCTTGCTTGGCGACGTCATGGATTTGGCGGGCAAGCATCACATCAAGCTCCCCGGCACCTACACCTTGCTCGCCCGTTCCGTCCTTGCCATCGAGGGCGTCATCGAGCAACTTTGCCCAAGCCTCAACCTCATGGAGCTCATCTCCAAGAAGCTGATCGACCGCCTCAAAAAGAGCTTTGACCTCAAGAAAGCCCTGATCGACGCCGGCAAAGACATCATCGGCACCGGCAAGAAAGCGGCGCAGATCCCCGCCCTTGCCTCCGATGTCCTCAAAGGCATGTCCAAAGGCAAGATGAAGCTCAATACCGAAATCACCGGTTTAGAAGAGCCCATCGATCAGCTTAGCGTCCTGGTCAAAAACGTGGTCCTCGCCTTCGTGGCTTGCGTCCTCTTCATCGGCGGCTGCATCCTCTGCACCGTCAACATCGAACCCACGACCTCGATCGGCGTGCCTCTTATCGCGGTCCTCCTTCTCGTCTTCTCCGTCGCCCTTGGCATCTACGCGGTATTGCGTTTGGGGAAGAAAAAGAAGTAGGGGTTCCCTCATTCAAAGCAAAGGAGTAAAAACACATGAAAATCCTCAGATTAATCTTCTCGAAGTGGTCGATTTCCGCGCTCGCCTTCCTCGTACAGGTCGCCGCGATCGTCCTCATCATCCTCTTCGCCGCCAACTACCTCATCTGGTTCCAGATCTTCTTCTTGGTCGTCGGCATCGTCGTCTTCTTCTTCATCATCAACCGTTGGCAGAACACCGACTACAAGATTCCTTGGCTCTTCCTCGTCTTGGCGTTGCCGATCTTCGGCACGACCTTCTTCCTCATGTTCGCCCAGAATCGCGCGAAGAAAAAAGACGTCAAGTTCATGCTTCACGCCTATGAGAAAGCCAAACCCTTCCTCGATCAAATCGGCGACCCCGAAGGCGTCAAGACCGTTCTTGGCCCCACCTATCAAGGCATCGAAACCTATCTTGAGAAAACCGCCTATACCTTTGGCCATTTAGACAACGACATCAAGTACTATCCCGTCGGCGAACTCATGTGGAAAGACATGTTGCAAGCCCTCAAAGGCGCGAAGAAGTACATCTTGATGGAATACTTCATCATCGACCCCGGCGTCATGTGGGACGCGATTCACGAAATCCTCGTCGAGAAAGCCAAAGAAGGCGTCACCATCCACCTCATGTACGATGACGTCGGCACCGTCGGCATGCTCAAGACCGGCTACTACAAGGCCCTCCGCAAGGAAGGCATCGACGCCCACAAGTTCAACCCCTTCCGCCCCATCGCCAGCAACGTCTACAACAACCGCGACCACCGCAAGATCATGGTCATCGACGGCGAAGTCGGCTTCACCGGCGGCATCAACCTCGGCGACGAATACATCAACGAGAACAAGCGCCTCGGCCATTGGAAGGACACCGGCATCCGCATCAAAGGCAGCGCCGTCAACTCCCTCATCTCCACCTTCTTCTTCAACTTCGGCTTGGCCAACCGCAAAGAGATCAGCTACGAGCTCTATTTCAACCAGAAACCCAAGAAATACGAAAGCAAAGGCTACATCAACTTCTTCGGCGACGGCCCGACTCCCGTCTATACCGAAGCCGTCGGCGAATCCAACTTCATCAACATGCTCGCCGTCGCGAAGAAAACCTTCTACTGCACGACTCCCTACCTCATCTGCGACTATCGCTTGATGATGGCCTTCCGCGACGCCGCCCTCCGTGGCGTGGACGTCCGCATCGTCGTGCCGCACATCCCCGACAAGCGCCTCGTCTTCAACCTTACCCGCGGCAGCTACAAGCATCTCCGCGAAGCCGGCGTCAAGATCTACGAGTACACCCCGGGCTTCGTCCATGCCAAGATGGCGGCCGTCGACAAAAAGCTTGCCTTCGTCGGCACCATCAACATGGACTTCCGCAGCCTCACCCACCATTACGAATGCGGCGCGGTCATGTACGATTGCGAATGCATCAAGGACATCAACGCCGACTTCGACGAGATCTTCAAGATCAGCCAATACGTCGACGATTCCTACAAGCGTTCCGCCGGCGCCAAGCTCGTCAACGTCCTCTTCGCTCCCTTCCGAGCCCTCTTCTAAGGACAATCGCCAACCAACAAGCGCGTCTAACCCTAGGCGCGCTTTTCCTTTCGTCTTGCCTAGATTGCCCCCGCAGTTTCTCGTTCTAACAAAAAACCTCGTCAAAACGGAATTAAATCTGGTTTTGCGAGGTTTTTAATATATTAGAACCAGCGGTGGGACGCTTCTTCAAGACAGCCAGGGGCGATATCAAACGGGGCGTTGGCGTTTTCCCGATGGATGACTTTATTGCAGCAATTGAAGGTGATTTTCAAACCATCCTCGCTGATGTCGATGTCGTTCTCGCGGTGGTGGAGGCAAATCGTTCCTTCCTCGTTGCCCTTATAGAAGATCTTGTGGCACTGGGTACAGATGCGGACTTCTTGGTTGTTGCCCGGTTCGTTCTTGCCAAAGTAGTTGTTGATGAAGTTATAGAAGCGTTGCTGTTGGTCGAGCCGTTCCCAAAGAATGATTTCGGGTTTGCCTTTCTTGACGTCGAGGATGTCTTTGTATTTCCTGCGTTCTTTATAGGCCTCATCCGAGAGCAGGAAATATATTTTCCGTTCTTCGGGTGAGTGGGTATCGAGATAGAGCTGCCGTTCCTTTTCACACCATTCGCGCTTATAGTCTTCGGAATTGAAAAGGACGATGACGAGGACTTTGGTCTTGGGCATGATTTCCTCGATCTTTTCCCAGAAGTCGCTTTTGTCGTTGTTCAGCAGAGATTCGTCGGAGAAGAAAGTCGGAACTTTGAGCAAATGGGTGAGGACGTGATGGATGGTTTGCCCCGCGAAAAAGTCTTTGGTGTTCACGCTCGCGGCGAAGGTTTTGTTCTTCTCGCTCAAGGGGAAGGAGATGAAGACGTCATATTGCATGGATTAATCCACCTCCGTTTCGGTGAAGAGCTCGAACTCCTCTTTGGAGATTCTGCGGTATTCGAGTTTGCCCATTTTGCCGTTGTCTTTGCCAATGTATTCGCCACGGATGCGCTTGGTGTAGCGGCGGAGGTTCTCTTCTTTTGCCCTTAAAATGGCCACGCCTTCGACGTTGGTGGATTTATCGACGGGCTCATATTCGTACATGAGGCAGACTTCCTTGGTGCGTGCATCGATGTAGGTGGTGGCGTTACGGGAATAGGAAATGGGGGTTGTCACGTTGCCAAAAGAATAGATCTGCATCGACAAGAAGCCTTCGTTGTCGCGGAAAATCTCCACCGCGCGGTAGTTTTTGGAGAACACGCTGTGGGCTTTGGTTTTCTTGCGACGCGAGATATAGAGGTAATAGCCGATGAAATAGTCATCAAGGTTCTCTTTCTTTTCGCCTAACGGGCTTTCTTTATTGATGCTTTCGATAAGCAAGTATTTGGTCTTGGTTCCGTTATTGTTGCTGGTGGTTTGATCGGTCAAGCAAACGATGCGCGGGTCGGCTTTGGCGTCGGCGTTGGCAAAACAAGCGCTGAGGTGTTT
>JBGUWA010000078.1:0-8712 GCA_045220635.1 Candidatus Alloenteromonas sp.
CGTCCAATAGGTGGGTGAACAGCTGTTTGCGGTTAAGTTCCTCCCCGACGCGAATCTCAAAGATCAACCCTTTGTATTCATTGGGGTCGGATAAACCGTAAATCGCCGCGACGGAGGCGACGACGATGGTATCTCGACGCGACAAAACGGAGTTCATCGCCGAGGTACGCATCATGTCGATTTCCTCATTCATGACGGCGTTCTTATCAATATAGGTATCGGATTTAGGCAAATAGGCTTCCGGCTGATAGAAATCGAAGTTGGAAATGAAATACTCGACGCGGTTCTCGGGGAAAAGTTCTTTGAACTCGCCATAAAGCTGAGCCGCGAGGGTTTTGTTATGGACCATGACCAAAGTCGGACGATTTAACGCCGCGACGATATTCGCGTCCGTGAACGTCTTGCCCGTACCGGTCGCGCCTTTGATGACTTGAATCTTTTTACCTTTGTCGATGCCATCCAAAATCGCGGCAATCGCGGCGGGTTGATCACCGGTTGGGACAAATTTCGAAACCAATTTGAAAGGGTGGGAATTATCCATTGTTCTCCCCGTCGTCCATGGAGTTGATCTTGCGAGAAGCCAAAGGATCAAAGCCTTCGCCGTTGATCATGGAGGCTTTGGTGAAGGTAACGAAGGCGCGGGGGTCGGTCGCGGCGATGAAGGCACGGAAGGAATAAAGCTCGCGGCGAGAGAACGCGACGCGAACCAAAACCCTTTCTTCGCCGGTATAACTGCCGACGACGCGATACACCGTGGTGGTTCGATCCATCACTTTATGAACGTAATCTTGGATAACCTCGGGTTTGCTGGAAATGATGTCCGCGATGATGAAAGCCTCGAAGTCCACATAGATGACTTGGATGGCAAGCGCGCAGGCAAAGGCGCCTAAGACACCGACGAGCCCGCTTCGGACATCGCGCATCACGAAAATGCCAATGATAACCAGGGTTCCGTCGAGGAATAATGCACTAATTGCTTCTTTTATGGGGGTTTTGCGGGCTAAAATGGCGCTGATGACGTCTAAGCCGCCCGTGGAGCCGCCGCCGTGATAGCACACGCCAACGCCCGCTCCAATAAGCGCGCCGCCTGCCAAAGAGGCTAAAATCAGCAAGCCCCAATCCGTGGGATCGACGATGAATTTGTTTCCGATATAGTTTCCTATGCTTTGCCCGTCAATCATCGGAACGCGGGTCAATAACGTGAAAAGCGCGGGGTAAAGAATCGTCGCGAAAGCCGAGCGCATCGTGAACGTCTTTCCCAAGAAAAGGAAACTGACGATGAGCATGATGATTTGCACGGCCCAAGTAATGATATCGACGACATAGAAGGTCGAACCCGCAAGATAAACGAAATGTTGGGTAATGACGCCGATGGAAAGCACGCCACCGGTAACCAAACCCAAAGGAGAAATGAAGGCGGCGTCGCCGAAAGCCAATAAGAAACAACCCGTAACGATCAGGAAGTACTTCTTGAAGATACGCCAAGCCTTCGAATTAACCATTGTTGTTTCTCGCCTCAGACTCTAGATACGCGTCGATGAAGGGCATGATGTCGCCATCCATGACGCCGTTGACGTCGCCCGTTTGGTGATCGGTGCGATGGTCTTTGACCATGGTGTAGGGTTGAAAGACATAGCTACGGATTTGCGAGCCCCATTCGATATTTTTCTGCTCGCCTTGGATGGATTTGAGCTCGCGGTCGCGCTCCTCGAGTTTGCGTTGCATCAAAAGGTCGGTCAGCATCGACATGCAGTTGGCCTTGTTCATGAGCTGGGAACGCTCGACTTGGCATTGGACCACGATGCCCGTGGGAAGGTGGGTAATACGGACGGCGGAGGAGACTTTGTTGACGTTTTGGCCGCCTGCGCCACCGGAACGATACGTATCAACGCGAAGATCCTTTGGATCGATTTCGATGTCGCTGATCGCGCCGAATTCGGGAATGACGTTGACGGAAGCAAAGCTTGTATGCCTCCTAGCCGCGGCGTCAAACGGGGAAATGCGAACCAAGCGATGAACGCCTTTTTCTCCTTTAAGGTGGCCATAAGCATCTTCGCCCGTGATTTTGATGGTCGCGGATTTCACGCCGGCTTCATCGCCTTCTTCAAAGTCGAGAACGGTAAGCTTAAAACCGTTTCGTTCGCAGAAGCGGCCATACATACGGAGTAACATCTGCGCCCAGTCTTGGGCTTCGGTGCCGCCGGCGCCAGGATGGATTTCCAAAGTGCAGTTCAGCGCGTCGTATTCTCCAGAGAAAAGCAAGCGATGGCGAAGCGCTTCGCATTCGACGCGGATTTCTTCTTCCGTGGCGTAAATGAGTTCGAGCATTTCCTCGTCGGTCTCGCCACATTCTTCTAGCAAAGAATTCACGTCTTCCATGGCGGAGACGGACTTCTTGTAGGTGGCGACCTTGGAGGTCAAAGCGCTATAGCGGGCCATAACGCCTTTTGCGGTATTGGGATCGTCCCAGAAACCTTCTTCGTTTTGTTTCGCCTCTAACGCGGCGACTTCGGCTTCGATTTTTGGGAGGTCAAAGAGAGTCACCGAGCTGCGAGACAAGACGACCGAGTTCCACGGCCTTCTGTTTTAATTCGACAAGCTCTTTCATATTCCTGTTTCTTTCTTTTTGTTGGGGTTTTGCGGAAATAATTATTGATTTGCAGGCTTAAAATCGATTTTCGCGATGATCAAATTCAACACCGTGTCGACGGAGAACGTGTCAATGACGAGGCTAAGTAGCGGCGCCGCTTCCTTGACGTAGTCTTCCATGGTGTTGCGTTCGGGGCGAGCCAAAACGCCTTCTTTGAACTTGCCCATTTGTTCGGTGTGCTGCTTCCAGACGTTGCCGAGGACTTGCGTGGAGATTTGACGTTCGATGGCTTCGGCTTGTTCGGGAGTCCATTCGTTGCGACGTTTCAGGTATTTCTGGTAAAGGATCTTCGAGATCTTGTCGGAGGCGTCGTTGACGGAAAGCCCGTTGAACTCGTCCGCGGGGAATTCTTCGGCGGTGATGAATCTCGGGACGAGGAAGTTGCGGACATCTTCAGGCAGGATGACGCCGTCTTTGGAGAAACGACGGGCGATGGCGTTGGCGGCTTGGTTGAAGAGATTCTTCACGTGGCGCGCCACATCGCGAGCGTGCTGGAACGTATCGCGAAGTTCCATGACGGTCTTGTAATGTTCGGCAAGGACGGGATCGTCGATGGTCTCGGCGGTTTGGGCGTCGGTGACATTCCCGCTATTCTCGGCTTGCGCGGTTTCGCCTTCGGGGGCGGGCGCAGGTTCGGGTTCGGGTTCGCGGAGACGGACGTGCATGAAATCCTTCGCGCATTCGACGGAAGTGGTTTCGTTCATTTCGCGGAACAAGGCATAGCCTTCGTTAACGTAATCCTGCAACGGGTTGGTGTGTGCATAAGAACGCAAGCCAATGCCATCGCGGAGGTGGGCCATGGTGTCGATGTGTTTGGTCCAGTTGCGGTCGATGACGGAAAGCGAGACGTTACGCTCGATGTAGTCGGCTTGCTCGTCGGTCCAAGCCTGGCGACGGAGCAAATACTTCTGATAGAGGAATTCGCCAAGGTCTTCGCCGCCTTCTTCAACGGTGGCTTCTTCGTAGGCCTTGTATGGGAATTCGCCTTCGGGGACGTAGACGGGTTCGACCAAACGGCGGAGTTCTTCGGCGTTGATCAAGCCTTCGTCACGGCCTTTGAGGACAGATTGCTTGGCAAGGTATTTGCCGGTTTCGACGAAGAAATTGTGAACCATGTCGGTGATATCGCCCGCGAGCATGATGTTGTCGCGGCGCGTATAGATGATTTGACGCTGTTTGGCCAAAACGTCATCGTAATCCAGCAAGTTCTTACGGGTGTCGAAGTTGCGGCCTTCGATTTGCTTTTGGGCGTTGGTGACGACGTTCTGGATCATGCGGTTTTCCAAATGGTCATCGCCAAGTTGCTTCTTGAAGGTTTCGCGGATGTTATCCGGAACGAAGCGACGCATCAATTCGTCGTCGAACGAGATGTAGAAGCGGGAGAAACCAGGGTCGCCTTGACGGCCGGAACGACCGCGGAGCTGGTTGTCGATACGACGGGATTCATGGCGTTCGGTGCCAAGGACGCAGAGACCGCCAAGCTCCTTGACGCCTTCGCCAAGTTTGATGTCGGTACCACGACCCGCCATGTTGGTGGCCAAGGTAACGGCGCCTCTTTCGCCAGCATGGGAGATGATTTCCGCTTCGCGAGCGGCGTTTTTCGCGTTAAGGACTTCGTGGGGGATGCCCGCGGCGGTGAGCAACGCGGAGATTTCTTCGTTGGACTCGACCGAGGAGGTACCGATCAAGACCGGTTGCCCTTTCTCGTGACGTTCTTTCGTCTCTTGAACAAGACCCGCGAGCTTGGCGTTATGGTTGCCATAGATGTGGTCGTCATCGTCTACACGCGCGATCGGACGGTTGGTCGGAATCACGATGACCTTCATGTTGTAGATCTTCTCGAATTCCTCTTCTTCGGTTTTCGCGGTACCGGTCATGCCCGAGAGCTTCTTATAAAGACGGAAGAAGTTCTGATAGGTGATGGTCGCCATGACGACGGTTTCCTGTTTGATTTCCACGCCTTCTTTGGCTTGGATGGCTTGCTGCAAGCCGTCGTTATATTCACGGCCTTTCATGATACGGCCGGTGAATTGGTCGATGAGTTGGATCTGATGTTCGGAGTCCACCATGTACTCGACGTCGCGAGACATGATGTAGTTGGCTTTCAAAGCTTGGTGGATACGGTGGACGAGGTCTTGGTTCTCAGGATCATAAAGGTTGCGGATGCCAAACATGCGCTCGGCTTTGTCGTTGCCTTCGTCGGTGAGAGACGCGGTTTTCGTCTTGATGTCGACGGTGAAGTCTTTTTCCTTGCGGAGCATCTTAACGAAGCGGTCCGCGACCAAATATTGGCTCGCAGCGGCTCTTTTGCCGCCGGAAATGATAAGCGGGGTGCGGGATTCGTCGACAAGAACGGAGTCGGCTTCGTCGACGATGCAGAATTTCAAGCCACGGAGAACGCGACCGCTGAGGCTGTTGGCCATGTTGTCGCGGAGGTAGTCGAAGCCGAGTTCGGAGTTCGTGGTGTAGGTGATGTCGCAAAGATAGGCTTCGCGTTTTTCCGAGGTGGTCTTGGAGGCAAGGTTAACGCCAACGGTAAGTCCGAGGAACTGATAAACCTGGCCCATCCATTCCGCGTCACGAGCAGCGAGGTATTCGTTAACGGTAATGACGTGGACGCCTTCGCCACGGAGTGCGTTCAAATAAACGGCCATGGTTGCGGTCAAGGTCTTACCTTCGCCAGTACGCATCTCGGCGACGTTGCCACCGTTAAGGACGAGCGAGCCGATGATCTGAACCTTGAAGGGCTTTTGCTGAAGGGTGCGCCACGCAGCTTCGCGAGCCACGGCGAACGCCTCGATCTTGATTTGTTCCTGACGTTTGTCTTTTTCTTCGTCGTTTGCCGCTCCAGCGAGGAATTCCTTAAAGTAATCGGTCTTCGCACGAAGTTCCTCGGGAGTGAGTTTGGCCATCTGTTCGTCGAGGGCCATGACGGCGTCTGCTTCCTTGGCGAGACGCTTCAATTCTCTTTTTTCGAGATGGAATATTGCTTCAATAAAGTTCGCCACAAGTTTCTCCTTACTCAAAAGTGCTGGTAAATCATATCACCCCATACGGGGGTAGGCAACAAGCGCGCGAGGGCGCATACCCATTCACGTTTTGGTTGAAATCTCACAAATCCTTTCTCCCTAGCGGAACCTTCGATAACACCAAAACACGGATGCATTTTGGTGAAAATCTCCGCAAAATCCCCACGCATGCTTTGATTGTTGATCCCGTCGTGAATACGTCATCGACAAGCAAAACCTTCTTTCCTTTAAGCGTTTTAGCCATAGGAGTCGCGGCCAATGCCTGGCCGATTTTTTTGCGTTGCTTCTTGGACATGTCGCTTTGCTTCACGTTCTTCGTCTTGAGCAAGGCGGGGCAAAACCCCATCCCGATGCCCTTGAAAATGAGCGGTATGTGATCAAATCCCCGAGCGTAAATCTTCTCTTCGTGGGAGGGGACGCCCACCAAGATGTAACCAAAATAACGTAGTTTAAATAACGGCTTTGCTTGAGCGAGAAAAGCGGGAGCAAGCTCAATGTCGCCACACCCTTTGTAGAGGTAGAGCATGGATTGAAACGCCTGCAAATAAGGGTAAACCGCAAGGCAAGGGACCCCTGCCCATTCCCAATGCATGAACTTCGGCCCAAGCTCTTCATAACAACGAGAACATAGCTGCGGTTCCTCGTGAAGCAAGGCGTGAAACGAATCGGGATTGATGCGCTTGTGGCAGACCTTACAAAAAGGTGTTGCAGTAACGAATTTCTTTGATGGCATCGCGCATTCCTTTCGTTTCCTTATCTGCCAAGAAGAGCACTTCTCCCGTGGGTGCATCGGCCTTTCTTCCCGCCCTTCCGGCAATCTGAATCAACGCTGCGGAGTCATAGATTTTGTCATCGGATCCAAAGACGATGACCTGCAAATCTCGAACCGTGACGCCACGTTCTAAGATGGCGGTTGTCACGAGGTAGCGATAATCTCCTTTCTTGAATTTCTCGATGACCTTGTCTCGCTCCAAGCGTTTGCTGGAGACGTAGTTTCCGTCTGGGACGAACAGCCGAAGGACGTTATAAACCTTTAGGGAGAGGTCAACCGTCGGGACAAAGACCAAACAAGGTTTTCCGAGCTTTCGGAACTCGCGAAGTTTCTTGATAAGCGAATAGTACTTCAGAGGACCGAAACGAATTTGCGTCTTGGGAACGGGGATAGGTTTCTTGTGATAGCGGGTTCGTAACGTCAAAATCGCATGTCCTGGTTTTTTGAATTCTTGGATGATGTGTTTGGATGGCGTTGCGGACATCATGACGCAATTTCCCCGCAAAGCCCGCTTAAAAAATGCGATTAATGTCGGATTTCCCTTAAACGGAAAGGCATCGATTTCGTCCATAACCAGCAAATCGAAGTACTTTGGATAGCGATAAAGTTGGTGAGTTGTTAGCAAGATGCAATCGCCCGTTAAGGTGGAAGTATGGCTTCCATAAACCGCCACGATCTTGTTTTCTGGGAAGGCATCCTTGAGTCGGAAGTAGAGTTCGATAACGACGTCGCGACGCGGCAAAGCAAAACCCACCTTCAACCCCCGTGACATCGCGTAACCAATAACTCCATAGGAGATCTCGGTCTTTCCCGAGCCACAAACGGCATAGACAAGGGTGTCGATTCCGGATTTGTAATTGAAAACGATTTGTTTGGAGAGGCGACTTTGCTCCTCGGAAAGCGAGTATTTCAAATCGAGCTTTACCAGTTTAGGTGAAGCGGCAACCTCTTTGACTTCATCCCCCGCAAAGCCGATGCAACGACGACAATAAATCTTGCCGTTCTTGCGGCCGAGGTAAGCGGGATCTTTGTTTCCGCAGCGCGGACATACGAATTTTTCTTCCACATATACCTATTGGTGAAAAATGTGGAAATGTGACAAATTATTCGTCAATTTGTTTCACTCGACGGTGATGTTTCTCCTCTTCAGAGAACTTTTCGACCATAAAAATGTCGATGCGGCGTAGCACATCTTCCAATTTCATGTATTTTTGGCCAAACGCAATTGTATTGGCGTTGTTATGCTCTCTCGTCTTCCCAGTAGCGACGTCATCATAGCCAATTCCGCAGCGAATTCCGCGGACTTTGTTCGCCGCCATGGAGATGCCTTCGCCCGAAGTGCAAATCAAAACGCCAAGATCGGATTCGCCTTTGGAAACGGACTTGCCGACGAGCTGCGCGTAATGGGGATAGTCCACGGATTCTTTGCTCATGCAGCCAAAATCGTTGACGGCGAAACCTTTTTCTTTCAGATGGGCAGCCGCGGCCGTTTTGTATTCGAATCCGCCATGGTCGGATCCAATCGCAACCGTGAATTTGGCGTTATCGTATTCTTCTTTGACGCTTTCGAAAGGAACGTTCCCTTGACGGATGAGCTTTAAGCCGCCAACGCAGGAAACCACCGTAGAAGGAACCGAGGAGACGCATTCGCCTTCGACGATGACGGCGACCTTTCCGCTAAAAATATCCTCTGCTTGTTTTCCCGTAATTGCGGGCGCTCCGCCAGAAAGGTTCGCGGAAGAAACCAGCAACGGTTCCCCGATTTCTTCGATCAACGATAGGACTTTGGGTGCGTTCGGAACGCGGACGCCGATAACGCCCGTGCCTAAATCGACCCAGTTGGGCGTTCCTTCTCTGGCTTTCAGAAGAAGGGTGATTTCGCCAGGCATGAATTTCTTCATCGTCGCCGCGACGCCGCAATCGATTTCGCAATGCATCGCGACTTGGGTCAACGAGGAACACATCAACGTAAATGGCTTTCCTTCGGGACGCCCCTTGATTTCGCATAGACGCTCAAAGGCTTTTTTCGACGAGGCAAGACAGGCGATGCCATAAACCGTTTCGGTTGGGAAAACGACGATGGCACCACGTTTTAAGGCGGCAATCGCTTCTTCTTTGTCTTTCCAAAGAATGGTCTTCGTTTTCATGATGAACTCCTTATTTGCAGAAGACGAACAGGAAACGGGTCAATCCGTTTAAATCTTTTATAAACTCGTATTCGTAATTCTCAAGGTAACGTTTCATGAGGTCCGTGAGATATT
>JBGUWA010000079.1:0-10262 GCA_045220635.1 Candidatus Alloenteromonas sp.
ACCTGTTCCATCGCTCCGGGAGAACATATTGGCATCGTGGGCAAGGTCGGCAGTGGCAAGTCCACCTTCGTCAGCGTCTTGTTCCGCCTTTATAACCTCCCCCAAGGCACGGCCTTCGTCGATGGCGTCGACCTCATGGACGCCGACATCAAGGAACTCCGCGAGCATTTAGGTTATGCGCCGCAAGACAACTTCCTCTTCTCCGATACCATTTCCAATAACGTTGGCTTTGGCGAAGATAAGGGCATCTCCATCGAAGAAGCGGCGGAATTCGCGGCCCTAGATAGCGACATCGCCTCTTTCCCCGCGGGCATCAACACCACGACGGGCGAACGCGGCGTCACGCTTTCGGGTGGCCAAAAGCAACGCGTATCCATCGCTCGCGCCTACTTCAAGAACGCCCCGATCCTCGTGCTTGATGACTGCGTTTCCGCGGTTGACCTCAAGACGGAAGAACGCCTTTTGGGTCACATCCAGGAACAACGCAAAGGCAAGACGACGCTTCTTATCGCCTCCCGCGTCTCCAGCGTCCTCAGCATGGACCGCATCTTCGTCATGGATCAGGGTGAACTGATCGCCTCGGGCACCCATCATGAGCTTTTGGCGTCCTGCCCGCTTTACGCGCGCATGGTCGCCTTGCAAGAACTTGAGGCATTGAAAGGGGGTGACGCGGCATGAACGACGAAAAAGAAATGCTTTTCGGCGACAAGAAAATGTCTCGCCGCGACATCTTCCGTCATAGTCTCCCTTACGTGAAGAAGAAGTGGCTCGCCATCGTGCTTGCCCTCATCCTCATCGCCGTCCAAGTCGGCATCTCCATGGTCTTGCCGATGCTTTCGAGCCGCTTCGTCGGCGTCCTCAAAGACGAAACGGGCAACGTCGCCCTCTCCGCCGCGTTAGGTTTCGTGTGGGGCTATCTCGCCCTAGGTTTGGTCGACCAAGCCATCCTTTACGTGCAGTCGATCATCCTCCAAAACGCGGGCCAAGACATCGTCTACGAGCTCCGCATGGAAGTGTTCACCCACATCGAGAACATGTCGCAGAACCAGTTCAACCAGATGCCCGTGGGCTCTTTGGTGACGCGCGTTTGCAACTATACCGCCGCGGTCAGCGATTTGTTCACGAGCGTTTTGGTGCGCTTGCTCCAGAACCTTGGCATGGCCATCGGCGTGCTTTGCATCATGATGGCGATTTCGATCCGCTTGTCTCTGTATTTGCTTATTTTCGCTTTGGTCGCCGGCGTGGTTTCCTTCATCTTCCGCAAGGTCGTCGGCAAGATCTTCCGTAAGGAACGCGGCTACATCAGCGACCTCAACGCCTTCCTTTCCGAGAATCTCTCCGGCATGCGCATCACCCAGATCTTCAACCGCCAGAAGAGGAAACTCGACGAGTTCGACGTCAAGAATCAGAACATCCGCAAGGCGTCGTACCAAGTCGTCATCGCCTTCGCTTTCTATCGTCCGTTCATCAACCTGCTCTATTTCGGCTCCATCGCCACGACGTTCTACGTTGGCTTAAGGCTCAATTTGACCGCTGCGGAAATCGTCGCCTTCTACCTCTATTTGTCGCGTTTCTTCAATCCGATCCAAAGCATCGCCGACCAACTCAACCAAATCAGCCGCGCGATGACCGCCGCGGAGCGCTTGTTCAACCTCCTCGACGTACCTCCGGATATCGTCGATCGCCCCGAAGCCAAGGAAGTGGATCATTTCGAAGGTCGCATCGAATTCGATCACGTTTACTTCGCTTACGAAGGCGAGAACTGGATCTTGAAAGACGTCTCCTTCACCGTCGAACCGCGCAGCACGGTCGCTTTCGTTGGGGCGACGGGCGCAGGCAAAACGACCATTTTGTCTTTGCTCGTCCGTAACTACGAACCGCAGAAAGGCTCCATCCCCATCGATGGCATCGACGTGCGCGACATCAAGCTCGATTCCTTAAGGAAAGGCATCGGTCAGATGCTGCAAGACGTCACCTTATTCTCCGGCACGATCCGCGATAACCTCACCCTCCACGACGAATCCTTCACGCAGGAAGACATCGTCGACGCTTCCCGTTACGTCGGCGCGGATCGCTTCATCGAGAAGATGCCCAAGCAATACGAAGAGGAAGTCCTGCAACGCGGTGAGAACTTCTCGGCAGGTCAGCGGCAATTGCTCTCCTTTGCCCGCGCCATCTTGCACAAACCCGAAGTCTTGATCTTGGACGAAGCGACGGCGAACATCGACGCCGAATCCGAGCTTCTCATCCAGGATTCCTTGGAACGCATCCGCAACATCGGCACGATGCTCGTGGTCGCGCACCGTCTTTCCACGATCCAACACGCCGACCAGATCATCGTTCTCCAAAACGGCGTCATCATGGAGAAAGGCAACCATCAGGAGTTGCTCCATCAGAAGGGGCTCTATTACAAGCTCTATCAACTCCAGTTCAAGGATTAATATGGCAAGCGCAGCGATAAAACGCCGTTCGACCGTGGACATGACGGAAGGAAACCTCTTCGTCAAGCTCATCCTTTTCGCCTTGCCCATCATGGCGACGACCATCATGCAGCTGCTCTACACGACCATCGATTTGACGACGGTCCATTATGGGGCGAGCGAAGAGTCGATGGGCGCGATCGCCTCCAATAACGCCCTCATCAATCTGATCGTGGTGGTGTTCACCAACGTTTCCTTAGGCGTCAACGTCATCCTTTCGGAAGCCCGTGGGGCCGGCAACAAAGACAAAGCGCGGAAAATCCTGCATACCGCGCTTATTTTCGCTTTTTTCTCGGGTTTGTTCGTCGGAACGTTAGGCTTTTTCATCTCCGACAACTTACTCGAGATGATGCGCACCGAAGCCCATTACATGGAAAAGGCGACGTTATATCTGCGCATCTATTTCTGCGGCTTGCCGTTTTTGATGATCTATAACTACTGCGCCCAGATCCTTCGCGCCCAAGGGGATTCGCGCACGCCGTTTTTCATCCTCGCCATCGCTGGGGCCACGAACGTCGCGTTTGACTGCCTGTTCGTCTTCCCCCTCCACATGGATGTGGCGGGCGTTGCGACGGCGACGGTCATTTCCGAAGGGTTAAGCGCCGTGCTTGGGATCATCGCCTTGGCCAAAGGGAAGCGCGGCTATGTCCACCTCCATTTCAAGCAGCTTCGCATCGATAAGGTTTCCCTCATCGAAATGCTTCGCGTCGGCCTTCCCGCCGGATTGCAGGGATTCTTCTTCTCTTTGCCCAACGTCTTCATCCAATCGAGCCTATATACGATTGAGCCCGGCAACGTGAACCTCGAAAACGGCGCGATTGCCTCCGCGAACATCGAAGGGTATTTCTTCGCGGTCGTCGATGCCATTGGGGCGGCGACGATGACCTTCATCGCCGCGAATCTCGGCGCAAAACGGACCGATAACATCAAGAAGTGCGCCCTATATGGCTTGGCATGGGGCGGCATGTTCTGCGTGCTCGTGGCGTTGGCCACCGGCTTGCTTTATCGGCCTTTGCTCCACCTATTCGTGGATAAGGAAGAGGCCATCATGGCCGGCAGGGACCGTCTTTTCGTCATGGGCTTCTTCTATTTGCTGAACTTGCTCATGAACCTTTCCGCCGCCACGCTTCGCGGCTTGAAGAAATCGGTGTTCCCGATGATTACGACGATGGTCTTCTGCACCGGCTTGCGTATCTTATTGATCCTGACCGTTTTCCCGTTACCGACGTTCCACACCGTGACGTGGTTATATTCCTTATTTCCCATCACGTGGGGTCTGGCTTTCGTTTGCAACGGCATCGCCTTGGGAATCTTGATGCCGCGCATTCTCCGCCGCGTCGACGCGGAGAAAGCGGCTCTAGAGACAGAGAAAGCAGAAGAAGCGGCGGAAGTGCCTGCCGAATAAACCAATCCTTTGAAGAAAAAAGCGCCGTCGGGCGCTTTTGTTTTAGCCAGGGTTGCCTAGAAATTGAAGACAAAGGCGATGAGGATCAACGCGGTGGCGTGCAAGGCGATGCCAAGAAGGTTGACCACGGTGAAATACCAATGCTCGCCTTTGGTCTTGTGGCGGAAGATGAGCATGGCGGGGTAGCCGCCAAACGCGCCGCCGAGGAAAGAAAGAAGCAGTAGGGTTTTCTCTTTGGTGCGGTAGGCGCCTTTGATCGCTTTCTTCTTGTCCGCGCGATAGGCGAAGAAGGTGATGAGGGAAAGCAAGACCAAATAGGCCCCATAGGCGATGAGGACGATGTGTTTGTTGGAAAGGTTGACGTTAGCGAGGATATTCATGGGTCAAATGATACGCGTTTTTTGTCGGTAACGGTAGAGAACGTTTCAAAAGAAGATACCTTGCAAAGAACTATGGGAAATCGCCGAAAAAAAGAAAAACGCCAAACTTTTGCGGGGAATTTGGCGTTTTTGCAGGGTTATTTCTTGGCTTCCTTGATGGCTTCGGAGGCAACCGAGGCGATGGAGGCGACGCCTTGCATGTTCTCGGGGAGGAAGATCTTGGTGGCGTTGCCATCGGCGACTTTGGCCAAGGCTTCATAGTAACGGAGGGTCAAGACTTCTTGGCTCGGCGCGGATTCCTTGAGGGCTTGCAAGCCTTTGGCTTCGGCTTCGCGGACCATGCGGATGCCCTCGGCTTCGGCCGCTTTCATTTCACGCAAGGACTGCGCTTCGCCCTCGGCGCGGAGGATGGCGGTCTGCTTTTCGGCGTCGGCGTTGAGGATGGCCGATTCTTTCTTACCTTCGGCGATGAGGATGGCCGATTGCTTTTCACCTTCGGCAAGGAGGATCTTTTCGCGTTTTTCACGCTCGGCGCGCATCTGGCGTTCCATGGCTTCGCGGATGTCGTTGGGCGGGAGGATGTTCTTGACTTCGACGCGGTTGACTTTGATGCCCCAGGGGTCGGTCGCTTCGTCGAGGATTTTGCGCATCCTCTCGTTGATGATGTCGCGGGAGGTCAAGCAGCCGTCGAGATCGAGGTCGCCGATGATGTTACGGAGCGTCGTGGCGGAGAGGTATTCGATCGCGGAGAGCGGGTTATCGACGCCATAGGCGTAGAGCTTGGCATCGGTGACGGCGAAGAAGATGACGGTGTCGATCTTCATGGTGACGTTGTCTTTGGTGATGACCGACTGCGGCGCGAAGTCGCGGACTTGTTCCTTCATGGTGACGCGGGTGGAGACGCGGTCGACGAAGGGGATGAGGAAGTGGATGCCCACGCCCCAAGTCGCATGATAGGCGCCAAGGCGTTCGACGATGACTTTTTCGGTCTGTTTGATGATGCGGATGTGGGCGATCAGGACGATCAAGAGGATGAAGATGACGGCGGAGACGACCGCGATGGCGATGATGCCGCCGGTGCTGAGTAAGACGTTGATGAGGTTCATGGTTATTCTCCTTTCAAGGTTTCGAGTTTGGGCGCTTCTTCGGCAGGTCGCACCAGAAGCTTATTGCCCGATATGGCGACGATTTCGACGATGATTCCGGCTTCGATTTTGCTGTCGTCTTCCATGCCGACCGCCGTCCATTTGACGTCGCCGAGTTGGACGACGCCGCGTTGGAGGGGACCAATGCTTTCAAGAAGCATTCCTTTGCGTCCGATCAAGGCGTCGGCGTTGCTTTTGACGATCTTGCCGCGGAGATATCGCCTCGCCAGAGGGCGCAAGGCCAGAAGGCAGGTGATGGAGAGGACGAAGAAGACGATGAGCTCCACCCACCACGCGACGTTGGGGATGAAGGAGACGATGAGGGCCACCAGCGCACCGACGGCGAACCAGACGGTGACGAGGTCGGTGCCGATCGCCTCGATGATCAGGAAGAGGACGAAGGCGGAGAGCCAGACGATCCACATATATTGTTCCATGCTTATTCGACCTCCTTGGATAAGTCGACGAAGAGGATGTTTTTCTTTTCATCCCACGACGTCTTGAATTTCTTGGGTTCTTTGCCGAACTTCATGCCATAGGCGCTTTCGATTTGCTTGAGCAGGGAAGCGCTGTTGATGCGGGAGAAGGAGCGGCGGACCTCATAGGGGAGCAGGGCATATTCGTCATAGACGCCCGACTCGGCCTTTTCTTTGGAAATGGGGACGATGAGGAGACGCCCCGTTTCGTCTTTGCCCACTTGGACGCGATACGCTTCAAGCAAGGGGTAAGAGGCGACGGTGTTGAGGGTGATGTTGTTGGCGTAGAAGGAAGCGATGCCTTCACGCTCTTTGATGCCAAACCAGGTAATTGCCATTCAAATACCTCCTTTGCCATAATGATACACATTGATACATTGAAAAGGAAGTAAATTCGTAAAGAACCGTTTTGACACGCTTTTTGGGGAAACGTCAAAGGGAATCCGCCAAAAACAAGGGGCTCTCACTTTTTCTCGTACACGCGCGCCTTGCAGCCTCGTGGTTGCGCCTGCCCCCTTGCGAAAATCTCCATACATGCAAAACTTATATACCTGCTATTATGCACGCACGACCCCAAGGGAGGCACACCACGTTATGGGCATTTCAAAATACGCGTATAAAGGAAAGCGTCGTTTTAACATCTCCAAATTCGATTGCGGAGACACCGACGGCATCAAGAAAAGAGGCGATGCGGTCGATGAATTCGTCGCGAACCTTCTCGAAATCAACAAGAAGCAGCAGAAGCTTTACTCCGACCGAAGGGAGGGCGTGATCTTCGTCTTCCAAGCCATGGACGCGGCCGGCAAAGATGGCGTCATCCGCACCGTCTTCTCCACCCTTTCGCCCCATGGCGTCAAGGAATATTGCTTCAAGGTTCCCTCTAGCGAAGAGAAATCCCATGACTTCTTGTGGCGTTTCTGGAGCGCCCTTCCCCCGCGTGGCTTCATCTCCATCTTCAACCGCAGTTACTACGAAGACGTCTTGGTGGGCAAGGTTCACGCCTTCTACAAGAACGACATCGTTCCCGAACGCATGCAGAAAGCCGACATCATCGAAGAGCGTTATCGCCAGATCGTCGACTTCGAACGTTACCTCTACGAAACCGGCACCCGCATCGTCAAGATTTTCCTCAACGTCAGCAAGAACGAACAAGCGCGTCGCTTCATCTCCCGCATCGACACCCCGCGAAAGAACTGGAAAGTCAGCAGCGGCGATCTCAAGGAACGCGAATACTGGGACGATTACATGGAAGCCTTCGAGACGATGGTCAATAAGACCTCGACCGAAATCTCCCCCTGGTACGTCGTTCCCGCCGACCATAAGTGGTTCGCGCGTTTGCTGGTGAGCCGCATCGTCAAGAAGACGCTAGAGGAAATCAACCCGCAATACCCGACCCTCGACGACGACACCGCCGCGGCCCTCCACGAATACCGCCAGAAATTGATCGATAGCCTCGGCGAAGAAGGCTACAAAGAGCAAGAGAAACAGCCCACCGAATTCGCCGATCCGAGCCTCATCCCCGCCGAAATGCTGCAACAGGAATTGCTGCAGAAGCAAAAGGAAGAGGATCAGCGCATCAAGGAAAAAGGCTTCAAGGCCGTCCGTAAGCTCCTCGCTCAGAAATACATCATCTCCTCCACGCAGGAGATCCTCGATGCCATCGCCACCTCCGACGAAGAGGAAGAGCAACCTTCCCCAAACGAAGGCGAAGATGACCTTCCCGATCGCGACGTTCAGGAAATCCGCGACCACATCAAGGAAATGGACGAACGCGATTCCGATGATGACGCGGCCTAATCCCAAGGAGAACAATCCCCATGCCCAAACAAAAACAGAAACAAAAAAACAAGGCGTTAAGCAAGAAATACGTCGAAGTGCTTGAGAAATTCGGTCTTCTCCCCGATTTCGATTTCTCGGACAAGGAAAAGAAAGTCGTCAAAGCGCTCGCTAGCGGCGGCGACATGGACCTTCTCTCCCTTGGCGATGCCTGCCAGTTCAAGCCCGAAAAGATCCGCAAGGTCTGCAGTAAGCTCCTAAAGAAAGGCGCCATCGTCGAAGAAGGCGACATCATCCGCCTCTCCCCCTTGGCCATCCGTTACCTCCACGCCAAGAAGAAAATCCGCAAATCCGCGAAGAAGTTCTATCGTTTCATGGACACCCTCACCGAGAAGGAACTCGATGAGTTCATGAAGCTGGTCCGCTCCTTCGAGATCCTCCCCGAAACGGCCACCGGCATCGAAGGGCTTGAGCTCCTGAAGAAAGGCGCTTCCAAAGCGGAACCCGCGAAGGAAGAACCTAAGGAAGAACCTAAGGAAGAATCCAAAGAAGAACCCAAGGAAGTCCCCGCTCCGGCAGAAGAAGCCCCAAAACCCGTCGAGGCGCCAAAACCCGCGCCCAAGCGCCGCGCCCCGCAACGCAGGAAACCCGCCGCGCCGAAGAAAGTCGAACCCAAAGAAGAAAAGAAAGAAGGAGAAGGCCATGAGTAAGAAATACAACATTTGCTTGGATATCGGTGGCACCAAGGTCCTTGGCGCGGTATTCAACAACAAAGACAAACTGATCTGCAAAGTCAAACGCAGAAGCACCGAGGAGGGCGCCTCTTCCGAGAATATCGAATCCGTCATCATCGAAGTGACCCGTTTGCTTTTGCAGAAAGCCAACATCCGCAAAAGCCAAATCAACGCGATTTCCGCGGGCGTCCCTGGCATCGTCGATTCCAAAAACGGCATCGTCGTCTTTACCCCGAACTTGCCTTGGAGGAACTATGACCTCCGCGGCGCCATCGAGAAGGAATTCGGCGCGAAGTTCTATTTGGGCAATGACGTCAACGTCGGCGTCCTCGGCGAATATCGTTACGGCGCCGGGCGTGGCCATAAGAACATCGTCGGCTTCTTCATCGGCACCGGCGTGGGCGGCGGCTTGATCCTCAACAAGAAGCTTTTCGTCGGCAACGAATTCAAGGCGGGCGAACTCGGCCACATCATCATCGACGAAAACGGCCCGGAATGTGGCTGCGGCAACCATGGCTGCCTCGAAGCCTTCTCTTCCAAGAAAGGCATGGCCAAATACATCCTTGGCGAAATCGAGAAAGGCCGTCCTTCCCAGATGGGCGAAGCCATCGACGAGCATGGCGTGTTCAAATCCAAGTTCCTCAAAGCGGCGGTGGAGGCCGGCGACGAAGTGGCTTTGGAAGCCATTGGCCGCGCTTGCCATTACCTCGCCATCGCTTCGGGCAGCATGATCAACGCCCTTTCCCCCGATTGCGTCATCTTCGGCGGCGGCGTCATGGAAGCCCTTGGCGACCTCTTCTTGGAGAAGATCCTCGCCGAACTCGATCGTTACGCGATGCCGGCCATCCGTCCAAGCGTCGAAGTCTTCAAGGCTTCCCTCGGCGACTACTCCAACATCTACGGCTCTTTGGCGTTGATCAAAGACGCCGAATAAACGGTAAACCCTAAGGGAGGAGACGCGGCGAACGCCTCCTCCTTTTTCGTTTCTCCCTCTCGCCGAGGTTGATTGTCGGCAGGGCGGGTGATTAAATGGTTAACGTGCCTTCCTGCGAAGGCGCGAAGATCATAGATATATATAAGGAGGCTCCTCCCCATGAAGAACGTCATCCGTTTGCCCTTGGTAACCACTTTGTTTTCCTTGCTTTGCCTGACGGGATGCGGGAACGGAAATAACAAGGGCGATGAAGTCGTCACTTTGCCCGACGTATTCAAGGACACCAATTTCTGCATCGTCGCCGGAAACTGGAACGAATCCGGGGCGGCCCTTATCTTCGACCATAACCTCAAGCCGGAAATCCAAAACGGCTCCGCCCACGACGAATTCTACGACATCGATTTCGAGGCCAAGCCGCTGAAAAAGAAAGCCGGCGAGGGCGATGTCTTGTATTTCCTTCCCTTTTTGGTGAAAGACCAAATCATCGACGATGGCTATTTCAAAAACGGCATCGAGTACAAGTTCTGGCTTTCCCATGGAAACGATGGATTCTACTGCGGCTTATCCAAAAACGACGATTCCCTCAAGGAACCCGAACTCGTTTTGACCGAAGGGTTGATGTAATCGATTCTCCCCGCTTTTTCGAAGGCTTCGCGTCACGGTGAGGCCTTTTTCCCTATTCGCTTCTTTGGCGAAAGGGAATTTTTGCATTGCCGCCGCGAATTCGGAGTATAATGAGCCATCGCGAGGATTACATTATGGAAATCATTAAGACCGATCCAGGTTATTTGACAATTCTGACGGGCAAGACCGACATGGGCAAAAGCACCATCACGGTTTATGACGCCAGCGAATGCTTAAAATCGGGGCAGAACATCATCTTCTTCTCCTATGAGTATTGCCAATCCATCATCTACAACAAACTCATCTCC
>JBGUWA010000080.1:0-4607 GCA_045220635.1 Candidatus Alloenteromonas sp.
TGGGCTCTTCTGGTTTGGCCTCTCCATGAGGAATCGCTTTGGGTTTGGCGAAGTCGTTTTTATGCGACGGGGCTTTTTTGGTGGGCAAAACGCTCGGCGCAGGCTCTTCTTCTTTTTCGGCCGCGGCCGCTTGCTTTGCAAGAAGCTCGGGAGGCGTGCCCATTTCCACGGGCAAGCCTTTCTTTTTACGGACATAGGCGATGGTTTGCAAAGCGATCAAGGCGACGACGCCGAGGATGATATAGACCATCGCGTTCCAAACCGACCAACTGCCGTCTTTGCCCATGTTGTAGCTCGGGTCGCGCATCGGTTCCATGATGATGCGGACGACGCCATACCAAATAAGATAGAAGCTAAGGCTATTGCCTAAAGCCCTGCCCTTACGCCAAATAAGCGGAATCAAATAGACGATGACGAAGAAGCCAAGCACGTTAAGTACCGCCTCAATCAAGAACATCGGGGCGTACATTTGGGTGGATATGGGCATGCCGTTGGCCCAACCCGTGACCATGTTGTATTTGATCCAAGTGGGCACCAAAGGCCACGCCGACATATCGGAGGCCTTGCCATAGACTTCGTGGTTGAAGAAGTTGCCGAAACGTCCGATGGCTTGGGCGAGCAAGATGTTCGGGACAACCGCATCGAAAGCAAAGCGCAAATCGGAATAGCGGCGGCGGAAGATGAAGAAAAGCGAACCGACGAGGATGCCGCCAACGGCACCGCCTAAGATGGTCAAGCCACCTTCCCAGATGGCGAAGATTCGCCACCAACGGCCCGCGGCGACTTCTTCGGCGAAGTTCACGCCGCCTTGGCCATCGCCGTTCCAGTTGCCAACGACATACCATAAACGAGCGCAAAGGATGCCGGCGGGGAAGGCGATCAAGAAGATGGAATCCAAGATGCCGTGTTTGCCGTATTTCTTATAGAAATTGTTATCGGAAAGCTTGTAAGCCAAGAAGGCGCCGGCAACGATGAGCACGCCATACCATGGAATATTAAGACCGCCAGAAGCTTCATGAATCGGGGTTGTCCAAGTGAAGCCATCGCCATTGATGGCGAAACCTTTGACTAACGGATAGGTCAAATAGGGTGCCATGCCTTCCCCGGCGAGAATGAAGGTCAAAAGCATCATCGGCCCCGACAAAATCAAGAAAAGGCCGTTGTATTTCTTTTGTTCCTCGGGAAGGGATTTCCACCAATAACGGAGGTAGAACGTAATCGCGAAGACGTAGACGCTAGCGTAGAACAAGAATCCGCCAATGATGAGCATCACCCAACGCCCAGCGTCCGGGTTCCAGTTACCCGAAAAGGAATAGCCGATGTTGGTAAGTAAGCCGCCGACACCACAAGCCGCGGCGAGAAGGATGAGGGAACGAAGATCTTTCTTGGTTAGCTCCGTCACTCCTTTTTTCTTTTTGTTTTGCAAGTCGGCGATGGAAAAGATGAAGCTAACGCCAATCAACAAGAATCCGATAACGATGAATGCGATGCCCATATGCCCTCCTTATTCTATTTGCCCTTTGGCTTTTGCTTCTGCCAATACTTTGGCGAGGAATTGACCAGTGAAGGATTTCTCGACCTTCGCCACTTCTTCCGGCGTGCCCGTGGCGATGATTTTGCCACCGCGATTGCCTCCTAATGGACCGAGGTCGATGATGTGGTCGGCGACTTTGATGACGTCGAGGTTGTGCTCGATGACCACTACCGTATCGCCATGGTCGACGATGGATTGCAAGACTTCGATCAAACGCGAGACGTCATCGGAATGCAAACCCGTCGTCGGTTCGTCAAGAACGTAGAGGGTTTTCCCGGTGGGCTTTCGCTGCAATTCGGTGGCGAGTTTTACCCTTTGGGCTTCGCCGCCAGATAGCTGCGTCGCCGGTTGACCAAGCTTGATATAGCCGAGCCCAACCCGGTCCAACATTTGAATTTTACGCAGGATTTGCGGGCGATTTTCAAAGAATTTGCATGCTTCTTCGACGCGCATCTCCAGTACATCATGAATGTTTTTGCCTTTATAAGTGCAGGATAAGGTTTCTTCGTTGTAGCGTTTCCCTTCGCATTCGTCGCAACGGACGTAGACGTCGGGAAGGAAGGACATGGGAATGCGGGTCACGCCGGCGCCTTGACATTTCTCGCAACGCCCGCCGGGGACATTGAAAGAGAACCTTCCTTTGTCGTAGCCGCGGGCTCTTGCTTCGTCGGTTTCCGCGAACAAGGCGCGAATATCATCGAAGACGCCGGTATAGGTCGCGGGGTTCGAACGCGGCGTGCGGCCAATGGGCTCTTGCGTGATCGCGACGATCTTGTCGACGTTTTCCAGCCCTTGGAAAGCTTTGCACATCGGCGGGGTGACGTTTTTCTTTCGCGAAATCGCATCTTCGACGCCACGGACGAGGGTTTCGTTGATCAAAGAAGACTTGCCCGAACCCGAAACGCCGGTGACGACGATGAACTTCCCTAAAGGGAACTTCGCGTTAACTTTCTGTAAGTTATGGCAATAGGCGCCTTGGATTTCGAGGAATAAGCCGTTTCCTTTGCGGCGGGATTTCGGAATCGGAATGAATTTGCGACCTGCCAAATAATCGCCCGTGACGGAATTAGGCGCGGCGAGCACTTCGTCCAAAGTGCCTTCCACCACCACTTCGCCGCCATGAACGCCCGCGCCAGGACCGATATCGACGATATAGTCTGCGGAGCGCATCGTCTCTTCGTCATGCTCGACGACGATGAGGGTGTTGCCGAGGTCACGCATCTTCTTCAACGTCTCGATGAGGACTTCGTTGTCTTTTTGATGTAAGCCAATCGAAGGCTCGTCAAGGACATAAAGAACGCCCGAAAGCCTCGAGCCGATTTGGGTGGCCAAGCGAATGCGTTGGGCTTCGCCACCCGAAAGGGTCATCGCATAACGCGATAAGGTCAGATAATCGAGGCCGACGTCGATGAGGAAGTGAGCCCTGGACTTGATCTCCCTTAAGACCATGTCGGCGATCTGGTGCCCCGCTTCGTCCAAGGAAGCTTCGACTTTATCAAGCCACTTGGAGAATTCGTCTAAGGGAAGCGAGGTGGCTTCGAAGATGTTCAATCCCGCGACTTGCACGGACAAGGCCGCTTCGTTTAGACGCGCGCCATGGCAAGTCGTGCAGGTCGAATCGCGCATGAACGATTCATAGTAGGAACGCATCCAATCGGAAGAAGTCTCGCTATAAAGGCGTTCGATGCGGGTCTTGATGCCTTCGATTTTCTGGGTACGGTTCATCTTGTTTCCCGATACCGAAGTCAAGGTGTACTTGATGATCTCAGGCGACCCTTCGAGGACGATTTTGAGCTTATCCGCGGGAAGTTTGTTCCAAGGCGTATCCAAATTCACGTCATAGAGTTTGCAAAGGTATTCGAATTCCTGCCATTCGAGGTTGGTCGAACCCACGATGTTGGCGAGGTAGCGAATCGCGCCCTGACGGATGCTTAAGTCAGGGTCGGGAACAAGCAGATCAAGCGCGACTTCCCTTTTGATGCCTAAGCCTTTGCAATCGGGGCAGCAGCCTAAAGGAGCGTTAAAAGAGAATAGACGCGGCTCAAGATGGGGCACGGCAAAGCCACATTCGGGGCAACTGTGATGTTGGGAAAGAAGCTTTTCTCCTTTGTCGGAGAAGATGGTGAGATAGCCTTTGCCCATATCCAAGGCGAGTTCCACGTCTTCGTTGACGCGGGAACGAAGGCCTTCTTTGATGACGAGACGGTCGATGACGATATCGATGTCGTGCCGCTTATTCTTCTCTAAGGCGGGCACTTCCTCAATCAGGCAAAACGCCCCATCCACGCGAACGCGGCTAAAACCCTGCTTACGGATTTTCTCTAACGTTTCGGCATGGGTGCCTTTTTCGTTTTTGACGATGGGCGCGAGGATTTGGACTTTGGTGCCGTCTTCATATTGCAAGATGGCGTTGGTCATCGCCACCGGGGAATAGGCATGGATCGGCTTATGGTGCGTCGGGCAATAGGGCACGCCGATGCGCGCGAAAAGAAGACGCAGATAATCATAGATTTCCGTGACGGTTCCTACGGAAGAGCGCGGGTTGTGGGAGGTTGATTTCTGGTCGATGGAAATCGCGGGGGAAAGGCCTTCGATCGTTTCGACGTCGGGTTTCTCGAAACCGCCGAGGAATTGCCTGGCGTAAGAGGAAAGCGACTCGACGTAACGGCGTTGCCCTTCCGCGAAGATCGTGTCAAAGGCAAGGGTGGATTTTCCCGAGCCGGAAACACCCGTGAAGACGGTCAAGGAGTTCTTGGGAATGGCGCAATCGATGTTCTTGAGATTGTTCTCCTTCGCCCCTTTTACCAGGATGTAATTTCGCGAGTTCTTTTCCATTGTGAAAAGAATTATATAGGACGAGGTCAAAAAAGATGAAGAAAATGCTTAACGGATGTAGTGAACGCGGTCAGGGCGAATGGCTTTTTCCTTGAACGAATCCTCAAGGGAATAGCCTAAGGCGATGTGGTCAACGCCGACATATCCTTCCGCGTCGAATCCCGCGGCTTTGAGCAACTCACGCGCTTCGGGTAGCTCGAGTTCAGCTTTGGCGCGGTGAATCCAGCACGTGCCTAGA
>JBGUWA010000081.1:0-2023 GCA_045220635.1 Candidatus Alloenteromonas sp.
ATCTTCGCGACCATGTCAATGCCGCCGAAGTTGCTGTGGATGTAGTATTCGTGGCCAAGAAGCTCGGCGACGGCAACGTCGATCTCATAGGAGATTTCGGATTTGTGGATGGAAGCGTCGTGGATATATTCGGGGCGGATGCCGTAGCAGATATCGTGTTCGCCAGCAAGGGCGGCCTTATCGAGCTCGAGGGCCTCTTTGGCTTTGGTGAGCGCGGCTTCGAGATCGGGGTCGGTGCCTTTGACGGTGGCCTTCTTCTCTTCGAGTTCGGCGATCTTCTTCTTGCCGGCTTCAACGGCGTTCTTATAGAACTCGTCGTGGGCTTTGACGAACTTCGCGTCGAGCTTGATTTCGACGTCGTTCTTGAGTTTGACGACGCCATTGGCGTAACGGGCGTTCATGATGTTCATGGCCGGGGAGCCGATGAAGGTGGCGACGAAGAGGTTGGCGGGCTCATTGTAGATGCCGATCGGGGAGCCGATTTGCTGGATGTAGCCCTTCTTCATGACGACGATGCGGCTCGCCATGGTCATGGCTTCGGTCTGGTCGTGGGTGACGTAGATCGTGGTGGCGCCGAGGGATTCGTGGAGTTTGATGATCTCGGAACGCATCTGAACGCGGAGTTTGGCGTCAAGGTTGGACAAAGGTTCGTCCATCAAGAAGACCTTGGCGTTACGGACGATGGCACGGCCTAACGCGACACGCTGACGCTGACCACCGGAGAGGGCTTTGGGCTTACGGTCGAGGTATTCTTCGATTTGGAGGATGCGGGCGGCTTCGCGGACGCGGCGATCGATTTCTTCGCGGGGGAGGTGACGGATGCGAAGACCGAAGGCCATGTTGTTGTAAACCGTCATGTGCGGATACAAGGCGTAGGACTGGAAGACCATGGCGATGTCACGGTCTTTGGAGGTGCGGTCGTTGGAGTATTCTCCGTCGATCCAGAGTTCGCCGCGGGAGATGTCTTCCAAGCCGGCGATCATGCGGAGGGTCGTGGATTTGCCGCAGCCCGAGGGGCCGACGAAGACGATGAATTCTTTCTTCGCGATGTCGAGGTTGAAGTCAAAGACGGCCTGGACGTTGTTGTCGTAGATCTTGTCGACGTGACGGAGGGAGACGTAAGAGAGGTCCTTGTTTTCCTCTTTCTTCGGTTCTTCCTTCTTGGATTCTTCAGCTGGAGCCTCTTCGGCGGGTTCCATTACCTTTTTTTCTTCTTCGGCCATAATGGTTTCCTTTATGTAAGGGGGCTTAGCCCCATGAATTGACATCAGTTTACTGAAAGCGCTTTCCATTGTCTTGTGCACGGTGCACAAATCGAATGGGAAAAGAAAAAGCCAAGAGACTCTTGAATCCTTTCCTATCTCCAGAAAGGTGGGTGCCTTGGTCCGCCGTTAGGATTCTCCGACGAGGGAGCGTTCAACACGGGCTTCATCCAGTCAGGCTCCCAAAATATTAATGTAGGGAAGCGTTATGTCTCCTGGCATTCCCATTATAGCAAAGCGAATGGATTTGGCAAAAACATGTCTTCGGCCACCGCTGCCGCATCGCCGAAAAAAGGTTTTCCGAAACGAGTTTTCGAAAACGCGTTTAGACAATGTATAGCTTCTGTTGTTTTATGGCCATTAATAGCCATCTTTGGAAAGGCAAAAACTACTAATAAATTTTCGGGTCGGCGGCCTTCTATTTCATTACATGAAATGCGAAAATATCCCTTGCCGGAGGAAATCAAAAATGACCGAAGGCAACAAGACTTGCCTGCACGTGTGTGGAAACGGAATGTACGAGTTAATTCTTGCGCTTCTCCTGATCTACATGATTCTGGATAAGCTCGAAAAGCACGGTTAAAGCGAAAAGGCGGGGGTTAACCCCTCCGCCCTAGTAACCACCATTATTCTGCATCAATAAATCCGGGCAGGCAAGCCCTTGTGACTTAAAATCTAGATACACCAGCAAATGATGGATAGCCAAACCGCATGCCATCGCGCTTTTTCAGAACAGGTTGGACGAAAGGTCGCTTTTCGGC
>JBGUWA010000082.1:0-2773 GCA_045220635.1 Candidatus Alloenteromonas sp.
TTCCCCCAAAGGAGGAAAACCCATGAAAACGTTAACCAAAATTGGGATCGTTACCGCCTCGATTGCTTGCGCGACCCTCACGTTGACCGCCGTGACGATAGGCAACAACGCCCACTCGATCACCGGCGTATCCGCGGGCTTGAAATATATGGAAATCACCAGCGAGATGCTCGCCGCGACGCAACTAAGGGACATCGAGATCTGGTCTGGGAAAACCGACAAAGCGTTCACCATCGAACTAGAGGGTGGCAAATACGTCTTGGGCGCGGTGATCTTCAGCGATTGCTCCTACCAGTTTGCCGGAACCACGTTAGGCGATGCGTTCGGGATCGACAATACGGATAGCAAAGCCAACGCGTACAATTTCAACATCCTCTTCTCGTTCCAAGACACGTCCGAAGCCAAGTTTTACGTCGACGTCGGCAGCACCGCGGTAGGTAATGACTACGTGTGCTATTCCAAGTTCGGCAATTGCGATGGTGCGAATTTCTACGCGAACCTAGGCGCGAAGACTTATAACAACGTCATCGGAGGGCCTGGCAACGCTTATTGGGACAACGCTTATGGGAAAACCGAAACCTCTTTCGCTTCGACGACGAGCAGCATAACGGTCGACGGCATGGCCGCCGAATGCAACGTGATGGCCTTCCAGTTTACCCACAGGAACAGCAAGTACATCCCCGCGGGAGGATCGGCGACGTTCACCCTTACCGGCGCCGAATTCTGGTACGACTGCAAATAAAAGCGGCGTCATAAACCTACAAGCAGAGCCAGAACGAGTTTCTGGCTTTTTTTTGCTCCGGTGCACCAAAATGTCGATGACATCGAAGAAAAACGCCTTTGGTAATCGAGATGGGATTTCTCGCGAAAGTCGGTGGCGTTTTTCGCGTAAAAGAGCGAAGATATTCGGTGCGTGGATCCCTTGTTTTTTGGCCAACAAAAAGTGAGGGGACATTCGCCTAAAGGAGGAAGGAAGCATGGCCATTCATGACGCTTATGAACCTGAGGGTTCGCCGATTATCACCCCGGGCAATTTCTTCGAAAAGCTCGAGAAGATCGCCGATGTTGCGGTCGCTTGCTTTTCCCATAAGGCGTTGAAACACGTGCTCGATCATTATGAGCATGAACTCTATTACCGTTTCCAGGCTACCGCGAATGGGGCGATGGACATCTACTATCTCCCGCAGTTTGGCGTGCTCTTCTTCATGTCGCCTACGGGGGCTTCCTTGGCAGGTGGCCTTCTCCATTTGATCTCCTATTTCTCGGGGGTTACTCAGTTCGTCTACTTCGGTTCTTGCGGCGTCCTTGACCCTTCCTTAAGGGGCAAGTTCATCGCCCCGATTTCCTGTTACCGGGAAGAAGGCTATTCCTATCATTACGCCCCGCCTTCGAAGTACATGCCCATCAAAAACCACGAAACCGTGGCCAAATTCATCGATTCGTTAGGCTACCCCGTCGTCTCCGGCAAAGGCTGGACGACCGACGCCATGCTTAACGAAACGCGCGCCAAAGTCGCCGCCCGCAAAGAAGAGGGCGTCCTCTGCGTCGACATGGAAGGGTCGGGGTTACAAGCCATCGCCGACCATTTGGGTCTAGAGCTATATCTCTTCTTCTTTTCCGGCGACATCGTCCAAGACGAGTGGGTGAGGGGAGACCTCGGTGGCGAAGAGGAACGTCGCCGCCAAAGCAGCGCGGTCGAGGTGGCGTTAGAACTCGGCAAGTCGCTAACGAAATCGGAATAAGAAGCAAGGATGCTTGGGGTTCCAGGCATCTTTTCTTTCCGCTGCTACGGACCTTGCGCGTTTATCGCCTGCCCCTATGGGCGTATAATCGTGGCAGTGAGGTATCGTTTATGATGAAAAAACGTCGTTCTCTCCTGGTTTTATCCCTAGCTTTGTTGCTTGTTTCCTGCGGCGGGCAATCCTCTTCGTCCTCAAGCGTTGCTTCGAGTAGCAGCAGCGAACCGGAGACCAGTGGCAGCGCCCTTACAAGTAGCGGCGTGGCTTCTTCCTCCTCTTCCTCTGCGCCCGTGGTCCTTGATGACGTGACGTTTTTTCCCAAGAGCTTGCCCGTGGTGCTACGGCAAAGGAATAATCTCACCAAGGGCACTTTCTATTTCCGCGAGGATGGCCTAAAGAACATCCCTTACGTCAAGCTGGCGGATTATTATCGCTTCTTGCTCAACAAGGAGCTTCGTTACGAGACGTTGTCCGATGGCGTCTATAAAGTCACAAGCGCAGCCGGAGGCGTGGCCAACATCGACACAAAGGCCAATACCTTATATAGCGAGGACTTAGAGTATTTCATCGACACGACGATCTTCCGGCAAGTTGGGGTGGCCAATACCTATTACGATGGGGCGCCGTTCGTGCGGGTGAAGGAGACCATTTACCAAGCGAAAGCCAAAGCGAAAAGCATCGCCTTCGGCGCGACTTATGGCATCGATTTGTTCAGCTTAGAAAACGACGTGCTTTTGCCCTTAGTGACCTGCAGCAACTTGTTCCAAGGGCCGACCATGCTTACCTGCTTCTATACGCCGAAAATCGTCTATTTCATCGACCCCAACGACACCGACTTCGATACTGGCGCCCTGATGAATGACCCGAATTATCGTAGGGACGTCCTAGGCTTCTATGAAAACGGCAAAAGAAGCCAAGAGCAAGCCGACTTCAACTACAACGAGATCCGCTTCTTCGTGGATACCTTCCATGGCCGTCCGGGAAGGGAAGCCCTCCATGAATCCTTGCTTCAGTATGGCAACCTCGACGAAGCA
>JBGUWA010000083.1:0-3181 GCA_045220635.1 Candidatus Alloenteromonas sp.
ATTCATCCGAATATACATAGAGATCCATCGCATTCCTCCTTAGGAATACTCGGACCGTTTTCCGGGCAATATTTTAGAAGATGGAGGGAGCCGTTTCCAGTACCCCCAGACAAAAAAAGAAAACCGCTTTCGCGGCCCCGACGGCGACGCCCTTGCAGGACGCTTAAGTCTTCACTCGGTGACGTCGGTATACAGGTCTCCCTGTGCCGAAATAATACTCTTTGTTTGGGTGAACTTCAAGATGACCACAGGACTTTTTTCAAGTAAGGTAAGCGGCTATTTTTCTTCCAATATTTCCGCAAAAGCCGCTTTATTTTTCGTTTGAACCGTTATTTTCCCACCAAAACTCGTAGGCCAAATAAATCATTGAGCGAAATCTTTGTATCCCCCACGATCAAACGGTTCTCTTCGGGGAGAAGTTTGCCTAACCCATAAGCGAAATAATAATGCCCCGATTGGAAGTATTTCGCTTCCACTTCTTCTTTGCCTGTCAGGGAGGAGAGAACGCTAGAAATATCGCGAGCCTCTTCTTCGGAAAGCTTGCCTTTGGTGATGGCTTCGACTTCATATTCCTTGGCTTTAAGGGCTTGTCGGAATCCTTTGACCGCGTCGAAAGGAAGGAACTGCTTGGCGCGACTGCTTAATGGCATCTTCTCACGCATGGTCGTCCCCTCCGTTATGGCCGCCGATCATCAGATTACGTTCTCTGCGGGTAGCGTCTGGGGCAAAATCACTTGCCCGCAAAACCGCGTTCTTGCCAAATTTCTCTTCGACCAAAAGAAGCGAGTCGCGAAGTTTCTTGGCTTTGGTGATTTCGTCGGCGTCTTCGAACAAAGAATAGCTTTCGGCTTCTTGCTCGCTGACATCGACGAAGCCTAGGGCGATGGATTTGATTTCGGCATCGGCGGGAACTTTTCGGTCATAGAGTTCCACCGCAAGCGGGAGGAAAAGACTTGAGAGGTTTCCCTTACCCTCGATATCGACGGTGAAATGGGCTCCTGGCTTGCGGGTACGCCAATCGGCGTTTCCATCGAAAAAGATGGCCACGACGAGACGGCTGCTGACATAGCCGCGTCGCGCTAACTCAAGGCAATGCGATTCAACAAGCTCCTTCAGCACCTCTTTGGCCTTTCTCTTGGAATAAGGACTGGCCAAGATTTGATTGGTGGAGATGCTTTTGGAATCGGGTTTGTACGTTTTGATGTCGATCATTCGCGTCGGTTCGCGGCCATAGGCATGGTCGATGAGCAATTCCGCGTTGACGCCGAACTCTTGATATAAGGTTTCTTCGTTGGCGTCGCGAATCCCCGCCATGTCGAGGATGCCATATTTTGCCAGGCGCTTCTCCGTTCCGGCAGAAATCATCCAGAATTCGCTTAAGGGTTGGATGTGGGAACAGATTTTGATGAAACGTTCCTCCGTGAGCCAGCCGATGCCTTGCGAATCATGCTTTGCCATGATGCCCGAGGCGACCTTGGCCAAATACATGTTCGTGCCAATGCCCGCGGTTAAGGGGATGCCTAGCTTTTCTTTCACTTCGTTCATGAGCTTCAACGCAAAGTCTTTCGCCCTCATCTGATATAAGCGAAGATAGGTCGTCGCGTCGATGATGTACTCGTCGATGGAATAGGCGTGGATATCGTCTTTGGAAATGTACTTCAAATAGATGCCATAAATCTCCGCAGCGATTTCGATGTAGCGGCGCATACGGGGTTTGGCGATGACGATGTTGGGGTCCTTTGGCACTTCGAAAAGGCGGCAACGGTTTTTGACGCCGCGGGATTTGAGGTGAGGAGAAACCGCTAAACAGATGGTTTTCTCGCTGCGCGATTCATCGGCAACTACCAAATCGACCTGCAAGGGGTCCAAGCCGCGGTCCACCGCTTCCACCGAAGCGTAAAAGGAACGGGCATCGATAACGAAATAAACGCGTTGTTCCGCCATCAGTGTTTTTCCTCTTTCGCGACGCAAGAAGGGCAAATGCCATAGATCTCGGTGTTATGGTCCAGGACATGGAAACCGGTTTGCTTTTCTATGGAATGGTTGACTTCGTGATAGGGGCAGCCTTCAAGCACCACTTTCTTGCCGCAACGGACGCAAACAAGGACATGGCATTCCTCTTCGCGCAAGAAAAGATAAAGGTTCTCTTTTTTGGAACCGACTTCCTTCTTGGCTAATCCGACCTCGACGAAAGCATTGAGGTTTCGGTAAATCGTGGAAAGGTCAAATCCTTTGTCTTTCAGGGCAAAGTAAAGCTCTTCGGCGGTGACGGGCACGCTTAAGGTGGATAGATATCGGAATAGTTCCAGTCGGGAAGGCGTTGCCTTTAACCCGTGATTCCGCAGGATGTTTTTCTCGTCCATAGTTGTCTGCCCAAATCTTCGATGGTATATTTTATTCGCAAATGCAAATCATTTGCAACTAGAACCATAAATGCAAAGAAAACTGATCCCATTGTTCTTGCTCGGACTACTCGCTTCCTGTGGTTCGGCGTCGACGGATGGCAAAACCATCGCCACGTCTTTTTATCCTATTTATTATGTGACGAGCCAAATTGCCGGGAATCAGTTCGAAGTGAAAAACCTGACGCCCGCCGGAACGGAGCCGCATGACTTTCAACTCACCCCCAAAGGTCGAGCCGCCTTAGAGGATGCCGAACTTGTTTTCGTCAATGGCCTAGGCATGGAAGTTTGGGTCTCATCGCTCGACGAGAAGCTTTCCGCCAAAACCAAAGTCCTTTCCGATGGACTGCATACGCTTGAAATCGATGGTCGCGTGGATCCTCACGTTTGGCTTAATACCTCTTATTATCTTTCCATGGCCAAGAAGGTTCTAAACTCCTTGGTTTCCATAGACGCAAGCCATGCTTCCTATTATCAAGAAAACTACGATGCTTTTGAGAGAAAAATCCATTCATTAGAAGAAAAATGCGTGGGAATTGCGAAGTATTTCGAGCAAAAAGTTATCGCGGTATCCCATGCGGCCTATGGTTATATGTGCGAGGAATGGGGCTTTGATCAGCTCTATATCAATGGTCTTTCCCCCGATGACAAACCGCAGGCGCAAAGCCTTGGAAAGATTATTGACGCGATGAACGAAAAGGGCATCGATACCATCTTCTTTGAAGAACTCGTTTCCCCCGAAACCGCCGAATACATCGCTTCCCAAACCGGTGCGAAAG
>JBGUWA010000084.1:0-4498 GCA_045220635.1 Candidatus Alloenteromonas sp.
TATCATCGCCTTCGTTTTGTCCTTCCTCGTTCCGAAGATTTACTCCGCGATGGCGTTTGACTCTGGCGGCGTCGCCTCAGGTCCGATGACCTCGACGTTCGTCTTGCCTTTCTGCATTGGCTTGTCCTTCGCTTGCCAGGCCGATGTCTATAGCTATGGCTTTGGTTTGGTGGCCCTTGTCGCCTTAGCCCCGATTATCATCGTGCAGGCCCTTGGTTTACAATCAGTTATCACGTCGCGTTACGCGCTATATCGCGCACGTAAACGCGTGATTGAAGAGAACGACGAACAAGTGATTCACTTTGACGTCAGCAAATACACAGAGGAGGCCCTATGAGCGACAACGGAAACGCGAAGTCCTACACGCCTTATGAGGCGAACCATCGCCTCCGCAACCTCTTCTTCGTGACGACGGTGGTTTCCCAAGGTCAAGCCGACTTCATCTTGCAAATCAGCAAGGCCAACGAAGCCGCGATTTGCCTGGTCTGTCGCGGCACGGGAACGTATTTGCACGAAGAGACCATGGCCATGCCCGAAAAGAAAGACGTGGTCTTCTCGATCATTCGCGAAGATCGTTGGGCATCATACAAAGCCACGTTAGAAGAGCGCTTCTCCGTATCGAAGATGGCCAAGGGCATCGCCTACGCCATCCCATTGGATTCCGTGGCGGGGGTATCCATCTACAAGATGCTCACCAACACCCGCCTCTTCGAGCAACCCACCTCCGCGAACAAAGAAAAGAAAGGAAAGAAGAACAATGGTTAATTACGAATGCATCGTGTCCATCGTCAACCACGGCTACACCGACCTTGTCATGGAAGCCGCCAAGCGCGCCGGCGCGACCGGCGGCACCCTCCTTTCCGCTCGCGGCACGGGCAATGCCGAAATCGAGGAATTCTTCGGCGTCAAGGTCACGCCAGAAAAAGATGTCGTTTTGATTCTTGTGCCTCACGCGATTCGTGATAAAGTCCTCGCGGCCATCAACGAAGGCGCGGGCATGTCCACCAAAGGCATGGGCATCGCCTTCTCGATGCCCGTCACCGACGTCGTCGGCATCAATCGCCCCGAAGAGAATCCGGAGACTCCGAAAGACACGAAATAATCCATGGAAGAAAGCGTAGAGAAAAAGCAGACGCTGAAGGAGATGCGGAGCAAAAAGTCCGCAAAACCCTCTTGGTTAAGACGAAATTGTCCGTGGCTTTTCCATTGGAATAGCACGTTCTACTATGGCGTCTTTCTCTTCCTCCTTGGCATCCTTTGGGCCGCCTATCCCATGTTCACCAACTCGTATACGCAGTTATTGAACTGGGACTATACCTGGCAATACATTCCCTTCACCTACGATTACTGGGATACCTGGCACACCTTCTTCACCACCGGCCATTTCCGCCTTTATGACGCGGGCGTCTTCATGGGCACCGACATGATTGGCTCGGGCTCCTACTATGGGCTATTCGACCCATTCATGTTCATTTGCTATCTCTTCCCGTGGCAATGGATCCCTCAGATGTACGCGCAAATGACCTACGCCAAAATCATGTTTGGCGGACTCATGATGCGTTGCTACCTCAAACACATGGGCATCAAGGAATGGACGGCGCGCATCGGCGGATTGATGTACGCTTTCTCGGGATTCACCACCTTCTTTGAGGGGTCGCCGAACTTCACTTCCGCCATGGCGTTTTTGCCGTTAATCCTCTGGGGCGTGGAACGCGTGCTCCGCGACCGCAAACCCGGTTGCTTGGTTTTGGGCATGACGGGGTTAGGGTTATCCTGCTTCTTCTACGTTCCGATTATTTGTATCTTTGGCGTCATTTACTCGCTTTGGCGGTATTTCGCCACATTTAAAACCCGTACCGGCCCGCAAAACGGGGCGGCAATGGGACTAGGCATCGCAGGTTTTGCATTAGGCATCATGCTTTCGTCCTTCAGCTTATTGCCTTCGTTGCGACAAACGATGCTTTCGGGGCGATCCTCCTCCATCGGCACGGCCTATATGCACGCCATTTTCTCCGCCTTGAAAGGGAAGGATTTCCGCACCTTCTTCGCCTTGATGTTCGAGGAAGTCGGCGACAATCCTGGCCGCGAGGTCATGGGTTTGTCGAGCTTCTTCTTCCCTGCCGGCGGCTGGATGCGTTTGCCTTTGGCAAGCAGCGAAAACTATGACGCGTGGACGGGTTCTTTGTTCATCTTCACCCCCGGCATCATCTTGACCTTTGCCGCCTTAATCAACAGCATTCGCCTCCGTAAGTGGTCGCATTTGCTCGCGTTTACGCTTGGCATCTTCGCCGTTTTCACCAATTTCTGCTATTTCTTCTTCTTCGCCTTCTCGGGGAATGGCTATGCCAGATGGTATCTCGTCTTGTTCCCCATCATGATTTATTACTGCTGCTGGGCGTTTGACCTACGCAAAGACGAGCCGAAGTTTATCCCGCTTCTTTCCTCGGTGTTGGCGTTATTGGGAACGGTTTTCGCCTATGTCGTGGTCAATAACGTTTTAAAGGGCAAGAACTTCCCTAGTTATATCTATAACGTCCATAACACCACCTATTGGTCCGCGACTTATCCAGGCGATGCCAACGTCAACGTCGAATGGATTTTCTACTACCAGCTCGCGTGGATTGTCGTGGAAGGAACGCTTTATTGCATCGCCCATCGTCGAAGCTGGTTGAAATACGCCTTATTCGGACTCGTCGCCGTCGAGGCCGTCGTCATGGGCAACCTTTCCTATGCTTTCTGCGGAACTTGGTCGCTAACCAACTCTTTCGCGGGTGGCGAGGGCAACGTCAGCAACTCCCTTGTCATGACCAACAACATCAATAAGGAAGACAAATCCTTCTTCCGCACGTACTCCGACACTTTTGGCGGGAACTACGCCCATAACGTTTTCGGCACGAATAACGTGCAGGCCTTCCATTCGTTGATGAACTTCGATTTGGAAACCTTTGCCCTGAATAACCAAATGAAGTTCCCAGGATCCACCCGAACCACCTATAACGACGAAGAGTTCTATAACCCCAGCTGGTCGGGCGGATATAACAACAAACGCTATTCCACCGATACGCTTCTGGGCATGCGTTATTACATCATCGAGAACAACTATTCCGCTTGGAAGGACAAAGAAGGCAAATCCATCTTCTTGCCCGCGAACGTCCCCTTTGGCTCGGAGGAAAAGGAAGCCTATTCCCCCAACCGCGACCGTTATCGCGTCTATCGCCGCAGCGAGAGCTCGTTGCCGCAACTCGGCTATGCCGTCGACTCGGACATGATTTACCGCATGGGCAACGTCGAAGGCTCGCAATTCAAAAACCAATTCTTCACCTACTATAACGGTTGGTATTCCTTCCTCGAACTCGCCCGCCTCCAGCACGTCCAGCTTCATGGCGCGATTATCGACGACACCGAGAAGCTCCCCGAGGAATTCAACGTGATCGAGAAGGCCCCGAAAGTCCTTAGCGACGCGGATTTATATAACCAAACCGGACTAAAGCGCCGCTACATCGCCAACACGGATTTGGCCATGGACTATTATCAAACCGCCGGGGACGTCAAAGACGACAGCGGGAAGGTCATCGTTTCCGGCGACAAGCTTTTCGCCAACACCGCCAAACCCTATTATCACGAAGGACTTGGCTATTTCCTGAACCATTACGTTTCCCGTCGCCAAAACCTGACGGCATCCTTCACCGCGCAACGCGACATCGGCAAAGTCGTCATCCGCGACGCCCATGATGGCTACCTCAACAACGATCCTCGAGGCTGCTACATCGAGGTCCGTTTCTTCAACTCGGGCACCAACGTGCCGCGTCCGAGGATGTATGCCCTTGGCGATGACCAAGACGGAAACGAAAACCAATGCCTCTCCTTTGACCACAGCCTTTTGCTTAACGCCGACCATTATCAATCCGAATCCTGCACCTTTGGCCTATATGTCCCTGGCAGAGCCAAACAAATCGTCTTCTGCTTCGGCGGCGAGGGATCGGTGGTTATCGCACCGAACAACTTCTATTGCACGATTACCGAACGCAGCGAAATCGAAGCGTTTGAGGGGGTTTTGCAGGAAAATTCTTTAAAAGACGTGAAAACCGACGTCAATACGTTCCGCTTCAGAACCCGTTATGATCGGTCGCGCCTTGTGGTGACGCAGCTGGGTTATGACTTAGGTTGGGGCGTGGAAGCAAGGCTCCCCGATGGCACGAAAAAGAAGTGCCAGATGGTCCGCATCGATGGTGGCCTCGTTGGCTTCGTCGCACCTTATGCCTTAGACGAAAATAATGCCCCCTTGGACATTACTTACGAGATGCGTTACGTGACGCCCTACCTTAACCTTGGCATCGGCCTATGGGTCGTGGGCATCGTCTTATATTCTGGCTTCTTGGCAGGTTCGTTCTATTGGGAACGCAAACGCCGCAAGAAGGAATTCGCGCTTGAGAACTAATCCTCGTCGCGCTTGAAGTTCTTTAGATAGATATCGTAAACCCGATTCTTTGGGAGATTA
>JBGUWA010000085.1:0-8255 GCA_045220635.1 Candidatus Alloenteromonas sp.
CAGCACCAAGTACGAATCCTTAGAAAATGCCGAAGCTTCCAGCTGGGAAACCCCGACCATCTTCCTCGTCGACTGGACGAAAGCCGCCTTCGATGCGGGCATCGCCGGCATCAGCGAAGTCCTCTTCGGCTTCACCAGCGGAACCACCGACTACGAAAGGGCTACCCTCCTCCAAGACATGTGGAACCATGTCCCGCAGGACAGCAGCGAAGCCTCCAAAGACGTCGACAACCCCTTCCGTTCCGAATTCCAAGCCTAACGAAGTTAAACCACCGCATCCCGGTGGTTTTTCTTCGCGCACGCGCGCGATTCTATTAAAGAAAAGCGTAAGAAAGTTTCACGCGCGAGCGTATAGACAAGAGCATATTTCAATAGATTGCTTAGATGTTTTTCGCTTCGTAGGCCTTAAGCACCGCTTCCGGAACTAAAGCCGACACATCGGCGCCATTGCGGCGTAATTCGTTCACGACCGAAGAGGAAATGAAGGAGTTTTCGGCGCTGGCCATGAAGAAGACCATATCGATATCGGGAGACGCAAAGCGGTTGGCGGAAGCGAGTTGGAACTCGTATTCGAAGTCGGTGACGGCACGGAGACCACGAATGATGTGCTTCGCGCCGACTTTCTTCGCGTAGTCTACGGTTAAGCCTTCGTAAGAATCCACGACGACTCCCGGGATATCCTTAAGGCTTTCTTTGAGGATCGAGACGCGTTCATCCAAGGTGAAGATGGTTTTCTTCGCGGAATTGACCGCCACCAAGACGATGACTTGATCAAACGCTTCTTTCGCCCGCATCAAAATGTCCAAGTGGCCATTGGTGAACGGGTCAAATGATCCTGGGTAAATCGCGATTCTCATAATAGATCCCTCAAAAGAATGACTTTCGTCTTGCCATAAGTATAGTCGCGACGCGAAGCGAATGCGGAAGAATCGATATCGAGTTCCCCTTCGTATTCCAGCACGATCGCGCATTCTTTGTTTAGTAATCCCTTAGACAGTAAGGCATTAATGGAATTCTGATAGGACTCCTTCAAGGCGTAAGGAGGATCCAAAAACACCAAATCGAAGGGTTCTTTGAAACCCGCTATGGCTTGCAGATAATCGGCGTGAATCAAGGTCGCGCGCGTCTCTTTTAATGTCCTTAGATTCTCACGGATAACGTTCCATGCCTCTAAGGATGCGTCCACCAAAGTCGCCTTGGAGGCTCCACGGGAAAGGGCTTCGATTCCAAGGGCTCCAGAACCGGCGAACAAATCCAAAACGTTAGCCCCGCTTAGATAAGGATAAACCATCGACATCATGGCTTCCCGAACCCTGTTTTTGGTGGGGATGGTGTCTTGGCTCGGCGTTTGGATTTGCCGACTGCGATATATGCCAGAACTTATCTTTATCATCGTAAAACCCCGTTATTTTTCCCGAAATGGGTGGAAAAGAATGTCGTCTAATTCCCAATAGAGGAAGTTTAGCTGCGAGAACAAGGCGGAATACTCTTTTGCGGCAGGGCATTCATCTAGGGCAAGCTTCGCCTGATAGAACGCTTTCTGGGCGAATTTGGTCTCTTCGCTGTCGGGGCCACATTCCTTACGAGTGAAGGCATAGTTTTCCTGTGCCTTGAGCATGGCCTCGCGGAGAACGGAAGCTTCGGCATCAGCCATCAGTTTTTCCTCGGCTTTCGCCAATGCCAAAACGCGTTCGTCTTCCTTCATGCAGGAGGCGAGGTCGTCGAGGTAACGAATCGTTAAGGCATCCATCGAGCAAATCTTACCCAAAGTAAGCGCAAGATGCTAGAATTACCCCATGCTTCGCATCGTAAAAGACTCACAACCCTCCCTGCGCCAGAAATGCGCTCCTGTGGAAACCCCGCTTTCTCCGGAGAACCAAACCCTCATCGACGAGATGTTGACGTATTTGCTTCATTCCCAAGACCCCAAGTTCCGTGAAAAACATCCCGACTGCCGTGAAGGCGTTGGCCTAGCCGCGCCGCAAGTCGGTCATAACGTTCGCATGTTGGTCATTTCCTATGCCACCGGCGACGAAGAACATCCCTTGATCCAATATCAGCTCGCCAATCCCCGCATCGTCGTGAACTCCGTCAAGAAATGCTATCTTTCGGGTGGCGAAGGCTGCTTAAGCGTCGACCAAGAGCATGCCGGAAGAGTCTACCGCGATTACAAGATCGTCGTCGAAGCGTATGACTGCGCCAACAAACAGCCAACGCGCATCACCGCCAAAGGATATGACGCGATTGTCCTCCAGCACGAAATCGATCACCTTAACGGCGTCCTTTTCTACGACCACATCGACAAAGTCAATCCAAACAAGGACATTCCCGGCGCTGTTGAAATCTAAAATATTTCAAAATCGCTAAAGCGCTATCATGGCGCTTTTTCATTAACCCCCTTGTTTTTGCCCCGTTACCTTTGGTACGCTTATGCCAAAGGATGACCCAAATATCTTTTTGGCAGAGGCCTTTATTATGTTACGTGACACTCCCGTCAAAATTTATGCCCTAGGAGGCCTAGGGGAAGTAGGCAAGAACACCTACTGCTACGAGACCGACCGCTCGATCATTTTGGTTGACGCCGGCGTGCGCTTTCCCGAAGCGACGTTGCCTGGCGTGGATTATGTGATCCCCGACTACACCTACCTCAAAAACAACCGCGCCAAAATCAAAGCGCTCTTCATCACCCACGGCCACGAAGACCACATCGGCGGCATTCCTTTCTTGCTTCGCACCATCCGCGTGCCCATCATCTATGCCCCACGTCTTGCCGCGGCTTTGATCCGTCACAAGATCGAGGACGCCCGTCTTCGCGACCCCGTCGTCATCGTCGAATACGATTCCGATACCGTCGTTCCTATCGACAATGACTTCGTCGTCTCGTTCTTCCGCGTCACCCATTCCATCCCCGACTCCTTTGGCGTTTGCATCGACACCAAGCAAGGCCGCATCGTCGAAACGGGTGACTTCAAGATCGACCTAACCCCTGTCGGACCGCATTTTGAAATCGATAAGCTCGCCAAACTCGGTTCCGAAGGCGTCGACCTTTTGATGGCGGATTCCACCAACGCCGAAATCGAAGGTTACACCCCTTCCGAAACCAATGTCCGCGCTGGCGTTGAGGAAGTCTTCGAGAAAGCGCCGGGTCGCATCATCGTCTCGACCTTCTCCAGCAACATCAACCGTATCCAGCAAGTCGTGGAAGTCGCTTTGGCGCATGACCGCAAGATCTGCATCATGGGCCGTTCGATGAAAAACGTCATCGGCATTGCCCGCGAATACGGCTATATTCACATCAACGACCGTTGCATCATCGACGAAACGATGCTCCGCAACTACAAGATGTCGGAAGTCTGCATCATCTGCACCGGTTCGCAAGGCGAAACCATGGCCGCGCTTTCCCGCATCGTCTCGGGCGATAACAAAAACACCACCATCTATCCTGGCGACACCATCATCTTCTCGTCCAACCCGATTCCCGGCAATGGCGCTTTGGTGGACCGCCTCGTCAACAAGCTCGTCAAGATGGGCGCAGACGTCAAACAAAACTCCATGGCCTTCTCGCTCCACTCCTCTGGCCACCCCAGCCGTCAAGAGCTTCGCCTCATGCAACGTTTGGTGTGCCCGAAGTATTTCATGCCCGTCCATGGCGAGTACCGCATGCTCAAGCTCCATGGCGAAATCGCCCAGCAACTTGGCATGGATCCCAAGAACATCTTCATCTGCGAAAATGGCGATACCTTGCAACTCTTCAATCACGAAGTCACCCGCATCGGCCATATCCCCGCGGATGACGTCTATATCGATGGCAATGATCTCGATGGCCTTTCCTCCACGACCATGAACGACCGTTCGATCCTCAAATCGGATGGTTTGGTCACCATCGTCGTCAACATGGACGCGGACAACAAGAAGAAAGTCGGCGAACCCGTCGTCTATACCCGTGGCTTTGCCGCTTCCGAGCAAGCCCACGTCGTCCGCCACTCCTTGATGCGCGTCAACGAAGCCATCGCCGAATGCGTCGATTCCCATCACAATTCCAGCGCCGAGATGCGTTCGAGCATCCGCACCGCCGTCACCAAATACATTGAGCGTCGTACCGGAAGGAAGCCGATGATCTTGCTCTTCCTGTTCAACGCCCCCCGTGCCTAAACCCATGTTCATCCTCGCCTCTGGTTCTCCCCGAAGAAAACAACTTTTACGTAAGCTCGTCGATGATTTCGTGATCATCGTTCCTGAAGTCGACGAATCGCTTTTGCATATCGACCCCAAGGATCTCCCCGCGGAAGAAAGCAAAGCCAAAGCCTACGCGATCGCCGCGAGCCATCCTGACGATGAGGTTTTGGCTTGCGACACCATCGTCGTCTTACATGGCCGTGCCTTAGGCAAACCCATAGACGAAGAAGACGCGAAGCGCATGCTCCGCGAACAATCCGGGCAAAAGCAAGTCGTCCTTTCCGGTTATACCTATATCGGCAAAGGAAGGGAGATTACCCGCACCGTCGCCACCGAAGTCTATTTCAACGAGCTTAGCGACGAGCTGATCAACGAATACGTCCAAACCAAAAAGCCCCTCGACAAAGCGGGGGCTTATGGAATCCAGGATGGTTTTCCTTTGGTGAAGGAAATCGTGGGCAGTTTCGATAACGTGATGGGGCTTCCTACGGAAGACATCGCCCAACACGTCTTCAATCGCGGAAGATAAGGGCGTTGACCTTCTCGGCGTCGCCTGGAATAACAAGCGTCAACTTGTTCGACATCATGATGAAGCCGTCCACGCCGGCTTCTTTTAATTTCTCCTTGTCGACGAGGCTATAGTCTTTGAGTTCTAGCACGATGCGCGAACGCACGACGTTATGGGAAATGACGTTTTCTTCGCCACCCAAAGCGAGAAGGTAAGCGGAGGCATCGATGACTTTTCGCGGTTCCGCCTGTTTCTTCTTTTTGCGGCGTTTGGAAAGGCTCACCAACAAGACGATGAGCAAGATCAACACGATGACCCCAACCACGGCAAGGCAAAGCCATAAGGCGTTGTCGCGAAGGAAGTCGTTGAATTCTTTTTGGCTCGACAGGTTCATACTCGTCTATAATACTCTCAATAGAGGTATACATAAATGTCCAATGCCATTGAAATCGAGGCCAAGGCCCTCGTCAACAAAGACCAATACACCCGTTTGGTCAAGCTTTTCCCCACCGCGCCGCGTTATTTGCAAACCAATCACTACATCGATACGCCCGAACGCGTCTTGGCCAAAGCCGGCATTGCCTTGCGCATCCGCGAAAAAGGCGGCGCTTTTGAGCTCACCCTCAAGACCCCGTTAAGCCAAGGCCTTTTGGAGAAAAGCGCGCCCATCACGATGAACGAATTCGCCGCGCTTCGCGATTTTGGCGAATTCCCTAAGAATGACCTCCGCCGCTTTTTGACGATGCTCGACTTCAACGTCGATGACCTCAAGATCCTCGCTTCGCTTACCACCGACCGCATCGACGTCGAATACGAAGGCGGACTCCTTTCCATCGACCGTAACTCCTACGGCGGCAAAGTCGACTTCGAAATCGAGTTCGAATACAACAATCTCGAAGGCGCCGAACGAATTCTTGGCGCCTTCCTAAAGGAAAACGGCATCGACGTTCCCTTCTCCAAAATCAGCAAAGCTTCCCGCGCCATAACGGAAGCCAAGAAATAAATTCATGTTGGAGTAAATCGGCTTTACGAATTGGGGGGTGCCTCATAATAGGCCTATGTGGCGTTCTACGGTGACCCTAATCTCATGAAAAAGAATATCATTCGCATCGTCCTATGCGGTTGTACGATCCTTTTTATTGCTCTCTATCTATTTTTCGCGTGGCCCACACGGCTCATCTTCTGGAGCAAGTCAGCGCGGTTACTCGACCCAGAAGGAAAATACGGTCCATTCGATCTATGGTCATGCCTTTCATCCGACACCATGACGCCTATTTTCAAGTTTTGGTGCTGCTTTGCCGTTTTCGGTGGCTTTGTTGCCTTTGCGCTTGCGCTTCTATCGTTGCTTTTCGCCTTCTTAAAGAAAAAGTCGCTCTTCTTTACGTTCCCCCTAATCGCACTATGCCTAGTCATTGGTTTTCTCGCGTCCTTCGCGTTAACGGAAACCGGCGAACTCGATTTCGGCTATGCCGCTCCCCGTTTTCTCATTCCGTTACTCGCGGCAAGCCTCTCCGCGGGAATCGCGGAATATTTCGCGTGGAAAAAGCCTTTTCCTGAGTTCCCATATTAAGAAAAAGACCGCGGTTTTGCGGTCAAATCACGAGTTTTGCGGTTTTTTACGTACGCACTTCGCACTCCACGCGATGCGGGCAGGCGTCGCATTCTTGTTGAGCGACTCGGCGAGCGCGGGGAATGAAGGTACGAATCTCTTCGGAGTTATAGCCCACCTGCAAACGATGGTCATCGATAATGATGGGGCGCTTGAGGACCGAAGGATTTTGAAGCACAAAGCCAATGAGCTGTGAGACGGTCATCTCATCGAAATCGACGCCCGATTCCTGGAATACTTTGCTGCGACGGGAAATGATGTCATCCGTGCCGTTTTCGCTTTTGGCGATGGCTTCCTTGATGTCCTCGTAAGTCAGCGAATCGGAAAAGATGTTCACCGATTCGTAGGGAATCTGGTTGTCATCGAACCATTTTTTGACTTTGCGGCAGGAAGCGCAGCTAGGAGAAACGAGGATTTTGATCACGTCTAATATAATACACAAGCGCGCGCTAGTTTTTAAGTGTGGTCTTTGGTGTTATCATTTACGCCGAGGTAACAACCATGGCACGCATTCTCTCGGGCATCAAGCCCACCGGCAACCTAACGTTAGGCAATTACATCGGCGCCTTGAAGCATTTCAAGGATTTCCAAGACTCCGGCGAAGTCTTCATTTTCATCGCCGACCTTCACGCCTTGACTCTCCCCATCGAACCCAAAGTGTTACGCAACAACATCCGCGACCTCGCTTCGTTCTATTTGGCGTCGGGTCTTGATCCGAAGAAAGTCACCATTTTCACGCAGTCCTCGGTCTCCGAGCACGCCGAGCTTAACGCCATCCTTCAAAACTACCTCTACATGGGCGAGCTTTCCCGCATGACGCAATTCAAGGAAAAGTCGCAGCACATGAAGGATTCCGCGATTGGCTTAGGCTTATTCGCCTACCCCGTCCTCATGGCCGCGGACATCGTCTTATATGACGCGGACATCGTCCCCGTCGGCGAAGATCAGATCCAACACGTCGAACTTTGCCGCGACCTCGTCCACCGCATGAACTCCCGTTATGGCGAAGGCACCTTGATCGAGCCCAACTACAAGATGAACAAAGTCGGCGCCCGCATCATGTCGCTTTCCAATCCGCAGGTGAAAATGTCCAAGTCCGACCCCAAAGGTGACATCTTCCTCCGCGACCCGATGAACGTGATCCGCAAAAAGATCATGTCCGCCGTCACCGACATGGGCAGCGAAGTCAAATACGACAAAGAGAATAAGCCTGGCATCTCCAATTTGTTGACCATCTACGCCGCCATCAAGGAAATCAGCATTGAGGAAGCCGAAGCCCATTTCGTCGGCTACCGCTATGGCGATTTCAAGCGCGAAGTCGCCGATGCCGTCATCGAAGAGCTCGAACCCTTCCAGCAGAAATACCAAGAAATCGTCGATTCCGGTGCCTATCTTGATGTCCTTCGCGAAGGCGCCAAGAAAGCCAAAGCCATCGCCTCCAAGACCCTCCGCCGCGTCCAAGACGCCGTCGGACTCCTCAACCTGGACTAATGAACAAACCCTTAGGAATCATCGCCATCGATCTTGACGGAACCTTATTGGACCCCCAAGGCCAATACTCCATTGCCACGCGCGACTATCTCCGTCAGCTTTCTTCTCGCGGCTACGCGATCGTTTTGGCTACGGGCAGACCCTTCCGCGCGGTGAAACCGATCTATGAGGATTTGCGGCTTAACGCCCCTGTCATCTGCTATAACGGCGCTTTAGCCTTCCATCCCCTGGACGAAGGCTTTCCCATCATCGAGGCCAAATTCCCTAAGGAAACCATCCTCGAGATCTATTCGCTCACCCTCGATCTCGTCGACCATTTCATGGCGGAATCCTCCGACACGGTCTATATCAACGCCCCCGATGAGAAGCTAGACCACTACTTCCCCTACAAAGGCATGAACCTGCGCGAAGGCGATTTCCGCCAAACCCTAAACGAAGACGTCTTCACCTTGCTTTTCCATACCGATAAGA
>JBGUWA010000086.1:0-10301 GCA_045220635.1 Candidatus Alloenteromonas sp.
GAATCTCGGTGACGATGATCTGCTGCGAGCCGTTTTCGTTGGTGACGATTTCGGTCTTCGAAGCGATTTCGATGCGTCCCCTACCCGTCAGATAAATGTCGGTGAGGCCTTGGGATTGATACAAGATGCCGCCGGTTGGGAAGTCAGGCCCAGGAACGAAACGGATGAGCGTTTCGATTGGGCAAGAGGGATGCTGAATGCGGTAGATGATCGCGGAGACCACTTCCTTGAGGTTATGGGGCGGGATCTCCGTGGCCATGCCGACGGCGATGCCGGTCGCGCCGTTGACGAGAAGATTCGGGAAACGGGCGGGCAAGACGGTCGGTTCGAAGTCGTCGTCGTCAAAAGTAAGCGCCATGTCGACGGTTTTCTTGTTGAGGTCGCGGACGAGCTCGGCCGAAACGGCGGCCAAACGGGCTTCGGTGTAACGATAGGCGGCTGCGCCGTCGCCATCCATGGAGCCATTGTTTCCTTGAAAGTCGATCAGGGGCAAACGAACGCGCCAAGTCTGCGACATGCGGACCAAGGCTTCGTAGATGGAAGAGTCGCCATGGGGGTGGTATTTGCCCATGACTTCGCCGACGATGTGGGCGCATTTGCGGGTTGGTTTCTCGATGGTGTTGCCGGTGCGATACATCGCGTAGATGATGCGGCGCTGAACGGGTTTCATGCCATCGCGGGCATCGGGGATGGCGCGGTCTTGGATGACGTCTTTGGCGTAAATGTCAAAGCGATCCCCCATCAGTTCATCAAGGGTCGTGGGATTGATCGTCTCGGGGATTTCGACGATGACTTCTTTCTTTTTAGCCATTCTTCACGACCTCCTTGATAAAGCGGTCGACCTCGTTGAACTTGATGTTCTCCTCGATCCATTCGCGGCGTAAAGAAGCATCGTTGCCCATGAGGACCTTGATGCGTTTCTCGACGACGAGGGGGTCTTCGATGCGGACCTGCATGAGCTGGCGGGTGGCTTTGTTCATGGTGGTCGCGGCGAGCTGATCGGCGTTCATTTCGCCTAAGCCTTTGTAGCGATTGATGCCATAGCCTGGGCCGATTTGCTTCTTGGCCTCTTCGAGGCTTTGATCGTCCCAAGCGTAGATGAATTTGTGGCTCGGGTCGGACTTTTTGTAGACGCGATATAGCGGCGGGCAGGCGATATAGACCATGCCATGGGTGATCAGCGGCTTCATGTAGTTGTAGAAGAAAGTCAAAAGCAAAATCTGGATGTGGGCGCCGTCGGTATCGGCGTCGGTCATGATGATGATTTTGCCATAATGGGAGTCTTCGACGTCGAAGTCGGTTCCTACCCCTGCCCCGATGGTCTGGATGATGGTCGCGAACTCTTGGTTTTGCATCATACGTTCCATCGTGACGTTATCGGTGTTCAAGGGTTTGCCTCTAAGAGGCAGGATCGCCTGATGGAGACGGTCGCGACCCGTTTTGGCCGAACCGCCGGCGGAATCGCCCTCAACGATGAAAAGCTCGTTGTTCTTGTAATCCTTCGATTGCGCCGCGGCGAGTTTGTCGGAAATGATGGCCTCGACTTTCTTTTGTTTGCCGGTGCGCGCCGCTTCTTTGGCTTTGCGGGCGGCTTCGCGGGCTTGCTTCGAGGCTTGGCATTTGTGGATCAAGTCGATGGCGAACTCTTTGTGCTCCGCCAAATAGTGAACCAAATTGGTGTAGACGAAATCGGTGATGATCGGCAGCAAATCGGGCGAAGTGAGCTTTTGCTTGGTCTGCGATTCATAAAGAATCACGGACTCCGAGCCCTTGATGGAGATGATGCCGGTCAAACCTTCGCGAATGTCGTTGCCGTCTAACTTTTGCGTTTCGCGGATGACGTCGTTTTGAATGGCCCAGTCGTTGACGGCGCGGGTGATGCCGGTCTTCAGACCGGTTTCGTGGGTGCCGCCATCGTGGGTATGGATGGTGTTGGCGTAGCTATAGACGTTTTCGTTGTAGTCTTTGGAACACCACTGCAACGCCACCTCGATCTTGACTGGCGAGGCGTCGTCGACGAAATGGACGACTTCGCCGATCGGCTCTTTCGATGCATTAAGCACCGAAACGTACTCCGCAAGGCCGCGTTCATAATGGAACGTCTCGGACTTTTTGATGCGTTCGTCGGTGAGCGAGAAACTCACGTTGCGGAGGAGGAAGGCTTCTTCCTGGAGGTGGTTGGCGACGGTCTCGTATTTGAAGTTGACGGTCGAGAAAACGTCGGGGTCCGGCAAAAAAGTGACGATGGAGCCGCGCTTTCTCGTCGTGCCGATGACTTCTAGGGGCGTGGCTAAATGGCCACCGTTTTCGAAGCGGATATGGTAGATCTTGCCATCGCGGAAGACCTGGATGTCGACCCATTTGGAAAGGGCGTTGACGACGGTGGCGCCGACGCCATGCAAACCTGCAGAGGTTTGATAGGCCTTATCGGAGAATTTGCCGCCAGAGTGCAAGCGGGTAAAGATGATTTGAACAGCGGGTAAACCCGTACCTTTATGAATGTCCACAGGGATGCCGCGACCATCGTCTTCGACGGTGCAGGATCCGTCTTTGTTGAGGGAGACTTTGACTTCGGAGCCGTAGCCGTTGGCCGCTTCGTCGACGCCGTTATCGACGATTTCCCAAATCAAATGATGGAGGCCACCGCTGTTGGTGGTCCCGATATACATACCCGGACGTTTACGGATGCCTTCCATTTCTGGAAGCAACTCAATGTTGTCCGCGGTATAAGACGGAGTTGTCAAAATTTCGTTGTCGGCCATATAGGTGTCACAGTCTAAAGACTGCGGCAATTATAAAGCAAAATTCTCGGAATTTGCCACACCAAATCGCAACTTTTTCGCCAAAGGACGACTAATTCAACGCCCTATTTACTTAGTAAATAAGACGTGGGAAAAAGCGCGAGAAAATTAGTCCTTTTCTTTTCGTTGCCGACCCCCTAGAATTATGCCGATTGGAGCATAGGTTATGAATATTTACGTTGTAAATATCTTGGTTGCGATCGCCGTTGCGGCGATAAGCTATTTATTCGGTTCGATCCCCACTGGCGTTGTCATCAGCAGGGTCTTTTTCCACAAAGACATCCGCGAATATGGCTCGAAGAACTCCGGTGGCACGAATGCCGCTCGCGTTTTGAGCAAGAAAGTTGGCGTGTTGGTCATCATTCTTGACATGGTCAAGACCGTCATCCCCTTCTACATCGCTTGGGCGGTTCTCACCTATAGCGGTTTGAACCAATACATGGTCTGGGGCAATGGCTATTGGGCCGCGCCGATGTACTATTGGGGCTCGGCTTTGTTCGCCGCGATCGGACATTGCTGGTCGATCTTCCTTGGCATGAAAGGCGGCAAGGCCGTCTCCTGCTTCATGGGTGTCAACGTCCTCACCTCTTGGATTGAGTTCTGCCTCGCGGGTTTCACCTTCCTTGGCGTAGCCAAGAAGACCAAATACATCTCGATGTCGTCCATCATCGCCTCCATCGTGGGCACGCTTACCGCATGGGTCATCGCGATCATCGCCATCGCCGTTCCTTGGAATCCGCACTGGTTGACTTGGCTTATCACCATCAACGAAGCGCCCTATCTTGGCTTTGAGTTCGCGATTGTCAATACATGCGTCTCGGCCTTGCTCATCATCCGTCACCGCGCGAACATCCAACGCCTCCGTGAAGGCACCGAATCCATCAATCCATTCGCGAAGAACCAAAGTAAATAATAAGTAGAAAATTAGTAGTTTTTATCCCTCGTGCGAAATTGTTCACACGGGGGATTTTTGTTTCGATTCATTCGACCACTGCTCCATTTATAATTGACAAATTTTCTAGCAACTATTTTTCTAACGTTGACTCAATTGAAAATTTGAATTCGAAAATATTAGAAAATTTAGCGTGTTCCACCGCCTCTATCCGTGCTGCAACGATTCGATGGTTTAGGCTTGGCTCTAACCTAGGAAAGACGAGCATGAAACGATGTCAATGAATGCTGTGATTTGTCAACGGAACACCCGTGGGCGGAGCCTCTCCTACCTCCCCTGCTTCCTCTTCCTCAGACAAAGAAAAAGACCACGCTCGAGGACGTGGTCTTGAGGTTACTGTCTTGCCCTACTCCAATGCGAGGATGAAGGGATAGATGGTTTGTTGCCCGTCGATCTCGATAAAGTCCATCAGAGGATAGGCTTCGGCGATCTTCGCGGCGAAGGCTTGACGGGAAGCTTCGTCGGCATCCTCGCCATAGAAGACGGTGATGATGGAGCGATCTTCGATGCCTTCGATGGAGGCAAGCAATTTCAAGGCGCAGGTAACGAGGTCGCTGTCGGTGGCCTTGACCGCGCTCTGGGCAATGCCGATATAGTCGCCTTGCTTGACGCTTATTCCATTATTAATGGAATCGCGCACGGCGATGGAGACTTCCGCAGAGATGGTGTCCTTGATTTGCTGTTCGATGTATTCGAGGTTCTGCTCGATGGTCTGGTCTTCGATGGAAACCATGCCAAGGGCGCTGTAGCACTCGATAACGGACTTGGTCGGAATAACGATCACTTTGACGCCTTCGACCATTTCCGCGGCCTGTTTGGCGGTCAAAATGACGTTGCCGTTATTGGGGAAGACGATGACGGTGTCCGCATTGGCGGCTTCGATGGATTTGACGAAGTCTTGGGCGGAGGGATTCATCGTTTGTCCGCCTTTGACGATTCGGCTCACGCCCATCTTGCGGAAAAGCTTGGCGATGGGCTCGCTGGAAGCGACGGCGACCATCGCGGCTTCGCGATGCAAGGGCCTTTCTTCCTCTTCACCCTCAAGTTCCTTTAGGAGCACCTCTTGGTGCTGGATGGACATGTTCTCCATCTTGAAGGTGACGAATTCGCCGAATTGCTGGGCGTATTCGATGACTTTGCCCGGGGTCTTCGTGTGGACGTGGACCTTGACGATGCCATCCGACTCGATGGCGACTAGCGAATCGCCAAGGGTCTGATAGTAATCGATCATCTTCTGGAGATTGAAGTTCTTGGGCCCGTCTTTGCAGTTAAGCAACTGCATGATGAACTCGGTGCAATAGCCATATTCGAGGACGGAGTCGGCATTAAAGAGGATCTCGGCGTCCGCGGAGACCGAATTGGTCGGTCCGTCATAGATGGAATCTTCGACTTCTTCGCCGGTGAGGTATTTATACATGCCCTCCATGATGGCGATTAAGCCCGCACCGCCGGAGTCGACGACGCCCGCTTCCTTAAGCACTGGCAAAAGCTCTGGGGTTTTCTTGAGCGCTTTGCGCATCTTGCGAAGCAAAAGGACAAAGAGGTTTTCGACGGAGTCCACGTCTTCGATGTGGTCGAGGACGTAGGTGCAGCCTTCTCTAGCGACGGTAAGAATCGTGCCTTCGACGGGCTGGATAACGGCTTGATAGGCCTTGTTGACGCCCGAACGAAGGGCGCTGGCGAACTGGAGGATGTTGGCCTCGGTAAGACCAGAGAGACCTTCGGCGATGCCAGCGAAGAATTGGCTAAGGATGACGCCCGAGTTGCCTCTGGCGCCGAGCAACATGCCCGAAGCGATTTTGGAAGCGACGTCGGAAAGATTGCTGTCATCGGCCTTGGCCATACCCTTGATTCCGCCTTGGATGGTGGCGGTCATGTTGGTGCCGGTATCTCCGTCAGGGACGGGGAAGACGTTGAGATCGTTGATTTGAGAGTATTGCTGCTTGATGGCGCGGTAGCCGTTTTCCACCATCGCAGCGTAAATAGAACCGGTAATGGTATCCATGTAAGGAGGTTCCTTTCATCTCTTAGGGATAAACCCTAACGAGTCGCTTATTCGCGGTTGGCGGTGACTTCTTTGCCAAAGACGTAGGCGCCGATGGTGCCAGGACCGGTAGAAGCGCCGACGATGGGGCCGATGGGGCCGATGTAGATTTCGGTGCCCGGGGCGAGCTTAAGGATTTCGTCACGGACGAATTCCGCGGCTTGGAGGGCGTCGGCGTGGCCGATGAAGACGGTTTTGCCTTTGAGGTCTTCGCCCGCTTCGACGATGGCCTTGGCGAGATAGAGCAAGGAAGGTTTGGTGCCTTTGACTTTCTCGACGGCGAGGTTTTGGCCAAGGCAGTCGGAGATGAGGATGGGCTTGACGCCGAAGATGTTGCCGAAGAAGGCGCTGGAGGCGCTGACGCGACCCGCGCGTTTGAGGTAAGTCAAGGAATCGACGGTCGCGAATTGATTGAACTTGAACTTGTTCTCATCGAGCCAAGCGACGACTTCGTCGAGGGATTTGCCTTCTTTGCGCATCTTGGACGCGAAGATGGCCATTTCGCCTTGGCCATAGCAAGCGATCTTGGAGTCATAGACGACGATCTTGCGTTCGGGGTATTCGGTGCGAAGCTTCTGGGCGACCTTTTCGCCGGCGAGGACGGAAGCGGAAAGCTTGCTGGAGCAGGCGATGTAGAGGACGTCTTTGCCTTCTTTGAGGGCGGCGGTGAACTTCTCGATGAAGACCTGGTCGGGAACTTGCGAGGTGAAGATGCGGCGACCGGCGCGCATGACGTCGTAGAAGGCCTTGAGGGAATAGCCCTGGTCATAGTCGAGGGAGGCGATGATTTCCTTCTCGTCGACGGTGACGATCATGGGGCAATAGTCGATGTCGTATTTGTCGCGGAGATCCTTGGGAAGATCGCCGGTGGAGTCGATGAAGATCTTGAATTCAGCCATTGTTTGATTCTCCTTTAGATTAGAGGTTGTTGTTTTGCTTCATGGATTTCATGACCGAGCGGATTTGCGCCTCGGAAGGCTTGCGGCCCATGGCCATGAACATCGCGCGGATCGCCTTTTCGTCGATGGGCGGATGCTTTTCCATTTCGCGTTTGATGAGTTTGCGGGCTCCGAAGAAGCCGATGATGCCGCCCAAGATGAGGGCGCCGATGACGAGGCCAAACCAAGCCCCGTCCCAACCAAAGAGGAACATTATGCCCTACCGTCGTACTTACCCGTGGTGGTGTCGACGGTGATTTTGTCGCCTTGGTTGACGAATAACGGGACGCGGATGACCATGCCGGATTCGAGGGTCGCGTCTTTGGAGCCACCGTTGGAGACGGTGTCGCCACGGACGCCCGGTTCGCATTCGACGACGGTCAAGACGACCTTGGCGGGGAGCTGGACGTCGAGGATTTCGCCTTCGTAGGACATGATGGTGACTTCGGCGTTGGGGGCCAAGAAGGGAATGATGTCCTTATAGGTGGTCTTGGCGAGCTCAACCTGCTCATAGGTTTCGCCGTTCATGAAGACGAGGGTTTCGCCCGAGTCATAGAGGTATTGCATGGTCGCCTTGTCGACGCGGATGTCTTCCACGCCATAGCCCGAGTTGCGGGCGAGTTCGGTGATGGCGCCGGTGCGGAGGTTTTTGACTTTGACCTTGGCGACCATCTTGCGCATCGCGGTCTTGTTGAGCAAGATGTCGATGACGCGATAGAGGTTGTTTTCATCGATGAAATAGTTGCCAGGACGGAGTTCGGTAACGTTAATCATAAATTTTTCTCCTTTTTCGATAACGCTATTGCGCGTGCCGATTATACCCCCGCAACGCGCGTAAGGCTAGAGAAAACATCTTGCCAAAGGGCAGAATCGCATCGCTGCAAACAAAGAAGGCTTAACCCATGGGCAAGGAAACGAGTTTTCGTGGGTGTTGTGTTCGATTTTTGTCTCCGAAAAGGGCGCGTTCCCGGAAATTTCCAATGCATTAACAACCGATTTTCGGGAATTTTCCAATAACGAAACACCGCATTTTCGGGAATTTTCCAATAAATCCAAACCCAAAAATCGGAAAAATGAAAACGCATTTTCTTCCGATGGAATCTATGCATTGCCTTTCTTTTGGCGGTTATTCGGCGACGTAAGCCTTATAGGAAGTGACCCCGATCACGACTTCTCCGTCGATCTGTAGCCCACACGGGCGATCGAATTCGACTTCGATGGTCTTCGCGTAGGCGAGATAGCAATGCTTTTTGTTTTTGACGTGGGTTCCGCTGAAAAGCTTTGGCAAAAGCAACAACGTGCCGAACTTCCCTTTGCCATGGATGCAGACGAAGGTCAATTTCCCCGAGAAGCGGTCTTGCTTGGGCGCGATGGCCATGCCCCCGCCGTAATAACGGCCGTTCATGGCGGAGGCCAAATAGGTCTTGGGAATGGTGATGGGATCGCCGCCATCGAGGCGGATCGTGGCTTTGGAAGGCGAGAACGGCCCCATCAAAAGCTTGACGGTGATTGAGCCGTAATCGACGTTTCCTTCCCCTGCCGCCTTCATTTCCTGGGCTTTGACGCAGCATTCGCCATCGATGCCAAAGCCAATGCCGTTAAGGAAACGGTATTTCTTGCCTTTGACTTCGACGAAGGGGAGGTTCTTGACATAGTCATTGATGCGGTAAAGGCCGGTTTCCTTGTCTAAGGTCTCTTCAGGGAGATCGCGTTGGAAATCGTTGCCCGTGCCGGCGGAAGGATAAAGAAGCAACGCGCAACGAAACGGCACTTCGCCGATGTTGTTGATCAAATGATTCAGAGTTCCGTCTCCGCCGTGGATGATGACGGTGTCATGTTCGTCAAGCGTGGAAAAGAATGGCTTTGGATCAAGCCCGACGAGGGAAGCCATGTTCTCGGTTGAGACGTTCACGCCTAAAGACCGAAGCTCGGCGACGGCGTTTTCGGCGTCTTCCTTGCCTTTCCCGGAATTGGCGAATTCGTTATACAAAAGGGTGATCACGCGTCCGTTTCCTTTGAATCCATGCCTTATTTTAGCGGTGCCAAATAGGGATTGAAACGGAATTCTTCCCGCAGGGTCGTCTTGGCGCCATGGCCGGTGTAGACGACGGTGTCTTCGGGGAGCTTAAGGAGTTTGCGAAGCGAGGCTTCCATTTGGCGGGAATTGCCACGGGGAAGGTCGCTGCGGCCAACGCTGAAGCGGAACAAGGAATCGCCGCTGAAAAGGATTCCTTGCTCGGGTAAGTAATAGCAAACCGAGCCAGGAGTGTGGTATGGCGTATGGATGACGCGAACCAAGGTTCCCCCAACGGAATGCTTTTCGCCGCTTTCGTCCACCACTTGCCGGCGGTCAGGCAAAATCTCGTCCTCGTCTTCGCAACGATAAAACGCCAAGCCGTCTTTGGTTAGGACGAATTCCTTGTCGAAAAGTAGGCGCGAACCGTTTAGGCGCGAGTCGGTTAAAAAATCTTCGTCGCCCGGATGGAAGACGATGGGCGCTTTGAAGTCATCGGGAAGGTCGTTTAGGCCAGAGATGTGGTCATAATGGCCATGGGTAAGGAAGATCGCCGCCACGCCAAGATGATGGCGTTTGACGTAAGAAAGCACGGCGGCATCGGGGAAATCGAAAATCAGGCAAGGTTCGCCTTCGTTGCCGTAGACGTGGCAATTGCACGCCTCGCCACCGTAATAAATGGTCTGTACTTTCGATGCCATATTGAGAAGAAAAGGCCCAAAACGGGCCTATCGAAAGAATCGATTTGACGATTACTTCTTTTCCTTGTGGAGGGTCTTCTTCCTGCACTTGGGGCAGTATTTGAGGATTTCCATCTTCGCGGGATGGGTCTTCTTGTTACGGGTGGTGTGGTAGTTTTCTTCACCGCACTCGGTGCATTTTAGAATCGCTTCTTCACGTTTACCTTTAGCAGCCATGGTCTCACTTCCTTTTGTAGCGGGGGTATGTTAGCACACCGCGCACCATAAATCTACAAGGAAAAATAGCCTTAAAAAACGCCTGCTACGCGATTAGAATTGGAGTATGGCAAAACGAGAATCCACCCGCCCCGTCACTTTGGGGTCCACCACGCTTGGAGGTCGAGCCTTTCCGCTCATCCAAAGCATGTGCAACATCAAGACCAGCAAGGTCGAGGAAGTTTCCGCGCAGATCAATCGCTGCGCCGCGTTAGGCGCCGAAGCAATGCGCTTATCTTGTCTCGACCAAGAAGACGCGAAAGCCTTCGCCGAGATCAAGAAGCGCGTCAATATCCCTTTGATTGCGGACATCCACTTCGATTATCGCCTGGCCCTTACCGCCATCGAAGCGGGCGTCGACGCCGTGCGCATCAATCCCGGAAACATCGGCGACATCGACAAAATCAAAGCGGTCGTCGATGCGTGCAAAGCCCACAACGTTCCTATTCGCGTCGGCGTTAATTCGGGATCTTTGGACAAAGATTTCGTCGTCGGCAAGGAAATCGTCGCCGCGGAAGCCCTTGTCGCTTCGGCTCAAAAACACGTCAAGATCTTGGAAGATCTAGGCTTCTATGACATCGTGATTTCGCTTAAGG
>JBGUWA010000087.1:0-2941 GCA_045220635.1 Candidatus Alloenteromonas sp.
CCAGCATGGTATTCTGCTGCGGCGAAACCACATACGAACCGACGGTCTTCACACCAATCTATGACATCACTTTGGCCGAATATGGCGCGAACTTAATCCAAGACGGCCTTCCCCCAATCGGCGATGCGCTAGACGAAGCGGTGGTGAACATGGAGTTCCTTCAGAAGTTCCCCTCGATTCAAATCGGGGATGAACTCGTCGTCAGCTCGCGGTCCGTCGTTACCGTCGAAGGCAAACAAAACGAGGTTTTCCTCGAAGCGACCTTAACCATCAAGGCAGCGGTGAAGGAGTTCGGATTCCTGAACTCGCCGCGAATCTACTATTCCTACCCATGCCTGAAACGTTTGCTCGAAAACACCGACGTGGTCTCGAATTCGGGCGATCGATATAGCGTCGCGGAGCTCGTGGAACGATGCGCTCCCGATTCCGTCTATGGGAACTATGGAAGCTTGCTTTTCCTGCATGACCCTGACGAGGTTCCGGAACTATTCCGCCTTATGGAAGGGGCGAAGGAAGACGGGGAGATGGAAATCGTTTCCAACGTCTACTCTTTACGGGAATCCTTCTCTTCCCTTTCTCTGGCGTTCACCTCTTCCCTGGGGCTATTCATCGGCATCGCGTTAGTGGGCCTGATCTTGATTTTAGGAATGGGCTCTTTCTCTTCTTTGGTGCAGGGGAGGAAGGAAAACGCCATCTTGATGTCGCTAGGAGCAAGGCGAGGCGATATCCTGGCCATTTATTGTCTCGAAGCCATGGGACTATGCTTGGTTTCGGCATCGCTCAGTTTGATTTTGGTGCCGCTTTTGCAGAGATTTACGAACATTTTGCTTGAAAAAGAATTCGATATTCCTCGCCTTGTTCGCATCCCGTTCGATTCCTTTTTGAACATCAAATACGGTCTGCCTTTATTGCTGATTGTCGGAGGGTTGCTCCTTGGTTTGCTCTCTTCTTTCGTGCCGTTGCGCATCTTTGGCCACGTATCTTTGACGGAGGAACTTCGCGATGAGTAGGCATGGCATCGAGGTACGGAAGGTCAGTCGCAGCTTTGGACAGACGCAAGCCCTTTGCGACGTGAGCTTCGCCTTGCCAAGCAAAGGCATCGTCGCCATCCTTGGCCCTTCGGGATGCGGCAAATCCACGTTGCTCAATATCCTGGCGGGTTTGGACGATGGCTTCACGGGAGAAGTCATGGTGCTCGGGCAACAGCTAGGCAAGCTGCGTGGGTCGGAGAAGAAACGGCTTCGACTGAAAAACGTCGGCTATGTTTTCCAAAACTTCTCCTTGCTCGAATTAGAGACCACCGAGATGAACGTCATGGCGATCGTGGACGCGCTATATCGCGCCTCCAAAGAAGACAAAGAGCGCAAGGTTCTGGACTTGCTTTCCTTCTTTGGCATGGCGAGGAAACGGAAGCAACGCGTCAACACTTTGTCGGGTGGGGAAAAACAGCGCGTCGCCTTGGCACGTGCCCTGGCTTCGGATCCCAAGATCCTTCTTTGCGATGAGCCAACAGGCGCCTTAGACCAAAAACGGGCCGACGAGGTGTTTGCCTTGCTCCGGGCCTGCGCGAAAGATCGCCTCGTTTTGGTCGTCAGCCATGACCACGAACTTGCGGAACGGTATTGCGACGCGACGATTCGCCTAAAGGATGGGCGCGTCGAGGACGTTGCCGAGAGTTTGGGGAAGAGCTCGCTTACGGCACCCCATTCGTTCTTGCTTAAAAGGCGCAAAGCTTCGCCGCGTCTTACTTCCTCTTTCTTGTGGCGGCATGGGTTCCATATTCTGCGGGCGAAGAAATGGCGCAGCATGATTTCCATCGGGGCCATCTCCATGGGCTTATCGGGATTGGGCCTTGCCACCTATATTTCCTCTTCGATTTCGGAGGAACTTACCGCGGCGTTTGCCTCTTTGGTGCCGCCTCGAGCGGTGGTGATGACCCCAAGAGGCGGAACCTCTTCGCCCATCGGCTCGATTTATGGGGCGAGCTTTTCCGAATGCGAGTACGCGGTCAACGAATACGGGGACATGGTGCTCGACTATGGCTCGGATTTGCATATGGATTACGAATCCTGGTTCGCCGATCGAAACGACTTCACCTACCGAAGCGGCGTGGAGACGATTCGCTTGCCCGATTTCTCCATGCGCAGCATCAACGACTTCCTGTGGCTCGACGCGGGCGAGCCCAAGGTCTGCTATCCGCGTTCGCCGGCGATTTTGTATGAGGACCAGGTCGTTTTGGGTTTGCCGTACCAACACATGTTCACGACCTGTCTTGGCTTGCATATCCTCCGCGATTACCAGACCTTGGGGGAATACATCGACGCCCATGGGTTAGAAATCGTGCTCCACGCGGCCCGTTACGAATACGGCTTCGATGACGAGGAGCTCTTCCAGGTCGTCGCGGTCACCGAGTCCTCCAAGCCCTGCATCTATCATCTCGATCATCAATGGAACCGCAAAATCCTCCTGAAGCAGATGCAATTCCGCAGCTCCTTAAGCGAAGAAACGCCCAATCCGCAGTATATCTTTGAAATCCCTTATCTCCATTTGAAGGTCCCTAGCAGCGAATTCCTGGCTTTGGCTCGACGCGATAAGAATTTGGAGCATCTCGTATATGAGCCGAGTTCTTCCAGTTATCTTCCTTCGGTCTTTGAGATGGGCGGAGACCGGGTGAGAAGCCGCCTCTATCTTTATGGGGCGGACAAAAGCGGCGCGAGCTTCCCTTTCCTCGACGAATGCATGAGAGAATGCCCCGCCTTGGTGGGGAGGCTTCCGATCACGGTGGGCTCTTATTACGCCGAAGCGGGGTCGCTTGCGATGGGCTTCATCGGCAAGTTCTACCTTTGCGTCGACGAGACCCGTGCCCAAAACATCGTGGATTATTATAGCAACCTCCCAAAGGATGCCGCGTTCTTGCCAGGCGAGCCCATCGAAGGAACCG
>JBGUWA010000088.1:0-1571 GCA_045220635.1 Candidatus Alloenteromonas sp.
CCATCTCCCCCAAACCCGTGGCCTTCGTCGCCAAGCGCGAAGCGATGAAAATCCCCGTCGTGGGGCGCTTTATCCGCGCGATCGACGGCGTCTTCCTCGACCGTAACGACGCCTTCCAGGCCGTGCGCGTGTTTCGTCAAGCGGTGAACTTGATGCACCAAGACGGCGTGAGCTTCGTCATCTTCCCCGAAGGAACAAGGCAAAAAGACCCATACTCGGGCAAGGCCAACGAATTCCATCCTGGATCCTTTAAGATCGCTGCGATGGCCAAATGTCCTGTGGCGGTCTATGCCCAGTTTGGTTCTTTCCATGCCTTCAGCAACGAAAAGGGCAAGAACCATCTCGTGCAGATGCATTATCTGCGCCGCTACGAAGTCGAAGAAGTGGAAAGCCTCCGCTCCGTCATCCTCTCCAGCCAATCCCTTATGCTCATCGACGAGGCGTATTCGCACCTGGCGATGACCGATAAGAGCTATATCGCGAACGGAAAAACCAAAGACAAATGCCCGAAATGGTGGAAGAATATCCTCTAGACATTATGCGCGACGTCAAAGAAAGCAAACCCAACAAAGGCGAAGGCCTCTTCCGCACCATGTCGATGGCGATGATCATCGCCGCCGTGATGTGCTTCGTGGCCATGTTTTTCCCTCTATATAAAAACGTGCCCGCCGGAGCGGACTTATTAACCTATTATTTGCCCTGGTGCCTTGCCTATGGCATCGTCAACCTCGCCATCGCGGGGTTAGGCACCTTCTTCACGACCGTCTCCAAGGATAAGCCTAGTCTATATTTCCCGGGCTTCATCGTTGGCATCGTCGTCGGGGCGCTTCTTCTTGGTGAAGGGCTTCCCATCGGCATCGTCCTTGGCCACGTCGAATTCTGCATCTCCGTCATCGTGATTGGCGCCTGCGTCATCGCGATTTCCTGCGTGGGCATTTCAAGCTTAAAAGACAAAGACTAAAACTTCCTTCGTAACCCCTTGGGATAATGGTTTTTCGCGTAGCCATGCACGATTTTGGCATAGCCAAGGTCGAAGCTAAGGTAGCGTAGACTGACCTCGCCATCCATCGCATTAAGCATGAATCCCTCGCCTTGCACGAAGCGCTTGGCGAGATTTTCGTCTACGGAGATGGAGGGTAAATGACCGGTGGTCGCCAAGGCGTGATCGATTTCGAAGCGGCCTTTGATGAATTCGCCCACCTTGACGCCACGGCGAAGTAGCGATAACCCTTGGATATCGATGGGCTCAGGCAATGCGTAAAGGGCGTCGCCATTACGGAGGCCGCTCCAAGAGGAAAGGCCATATTTGCTTAGGATTTTCAATGAGGCCTTATCCAAATTCGGCGCCTTCGCCTTAGGATGGGCCACCTTCGCGCCTTGATGGAGGAGCAGGCAAACGAACTGTCCTTCGCCCGGGAATAGATGCGGAAGCGCCCGAACGCTTTCGGGTAAGTCTTCATGATGATATAGGCATGGGGAATCCACGATCGGAACAGCTTTGAAATCGGGATGGCTTCGAAGGAATTTCAAGATGATGGCCTCGTCTTCTTCATAGGAGAACGAGCAGGTGC
>JBGUWA010000089.1:0-5967 GCA_045220635.1 Candidatus Alloenteromonas sp.
TTTGGCTTTGGAAATCGGACCCGCCATCGTATGGATTTCATGGGGGATCAAAGACATGTAAGTCGTGCCGTTTTTATCTAATGCAGGGAAGGTGAATTCCTTATCGAAAAAGCCTAAGGGAGAGTAACAGACGCGGGCGTCATTTGGCGAAGGAATCACCTCATCATAGACGAAGAGCTCATAAGGTTTATAGGACTTCATGTGCAAAGTCCAATCGCCTTTATTCATTTTCTTGCTTATCTTGCTGCATACTCGTTTGTAGTAGGGGTTTTCCAAGTACTTCGAGGAATCCAAACGGGCGATGGAATCAAAGCCATAACCAACCTGCACGGCGGCATAGGGTTCAAGGGCCTCCTCGTCTAAGGAAGACAAGGCGATTTTGCGGTACGCCAAAGAGGGTTCTTCACCTTTCTGAATCAAGGCGCCAACCTTGGCTAATTCCTCAGGAGCAAAAGCGAGATAAAGATCGTTTACGAAAGCATCGGCTTCTTGCGATTCGGCATCGATTTCAAGAAGCTCTTCAATGTCTTCTAATGGTAGGGTCAGTTTCATAGACGGCCCCCTTTCTACAATAGGATAAAACAATCGGCTTTTCGTTTCATCCTAAAGGAGGCTGTCCATTCATCTACCCAGGTTGCATTGCTCGTATGTATAATAAGCGTACATATGAACGACATCATCATTATTGGAGGCGGTGCTGTTGGGGCTTTTGTTGCCCGCAACCTTGCCCGCTACGAGCTTGACGTCCTCGTCTTGGAAAAGGAAAACGACGTCGGCGACGCGACCAGTATGGCCAACTCCGCGATCGTCCACTCTGGCTATGACCCCGTTCCTGGCACCAAAAAGGCCAAATTCAACGTCGAAGGCAATCGCCTGTTCCCGCAAATCTGCGAGGAACTCGACGTCGAATTCGAAGCCTGTGGCTCCATGACCATCGCTTTGGAAGACAAACAGCTTTCCATGCTGGAGAACCTGAAGAAGCGGGGCGAGGAAAACGGCGTTCCCATCCAAATGCTCACTGGCGAAGAAGCCAAAGCGCTCGAACCGAACCTATCCCCTGAAACCAAAGGCGCATTGCTTTGCCCAACCGCGGGCATCGTCAATCCCTTCACCTTAGTCGCCCATGCCTTTGAAAACGCCATCGATAACGGCGTCAAACTCTCGCTTGGCGAAGAAGTGCAAGCGATCGAAAAGAAAGATGGCTTCTGGGAAATCAAGACCAATAAGGGCATCCGCCAAGCCAAGATCGTCATCAACTGCGCCGGCGTCGCCAGCGAAGAAATCGCCAAGATGGTCGAGCCCATCGAATGGAGCATCCGTGCCCGCAAAGGCGAGTATTACGTTTTGGATCATTTCGCCCCAGGCTTCGCGAACCATGTTCTGTTCCCGCTTCCTAGCGAAAAGGGCAAAGGCATTTTGTTCACCCACACGACCTCTGGAAACTATCTTGTCGGCCCGAGTTCCGAATGGGTCGACGACAAAGACGACCATAGCACCGACGCGCCTACGTTGCAAAACGTTCGCGCCCAGGCGACCCTCATGGTCCCAAACATCCCATTCCGGGAACAGATCCGTTGCTTTGCGGGTCTGCGCTCGACGCCTTCGACGCACGACTTCATCATCGAGAAATCCGCGGTGGATCCGTCGTTCATCCACGTCGCGGGCATCGAATCCCCGGGTTTGGCGTCTTCTCCCGCCATCGGCGTATACGTCGTCGAAGAGCTTGTCCGTAGCCTCATTGAGCTAAAGGAAAACAAATCGTTCAACCCCTGCGTCAAGAAATACCGCGTCATGTCGAAGCTTTCCGACGAAGAGAAAGCCGCGGCAATCAAAGAAAACCCCGCCTATGGCGAGATGATCTGCAACTGCGAGAAGGTGAGCCTAGGCGAAATCGAAGACGTCCTTTCCCGTTCTCTTCCCGCGTTAACCATCAAAGCTATCAAGAAGAGAACCCGTGCCGGCTTTGGCAAATGCCAAGGCGGTTTCTGCCAGCCCAAAGTCCTCTTCCTTTTGGCGAAGAAGTGGGGTTGCTCGCCATTAGAAGTCCTCTATGACCGCGATGGCTCGCAGATCCTCGATAAGGAGAGCAAGTAATATGGAATCCCGCGATTTAATCATCATCGGCGGCGGTTCCGCCGGCATGGCCGCCGCAGTGGCCGCCTACGACAAAGGCATCAAAGACATCCTCATTTTGGAACGCACCGAATTCCTCGGCGGCATCCTCAACCAATGCATTCATAACGGCTTTGGCCTTACCCATTTCAAAGAAGAGCTGACCGGTCCGGAATTCCTTTCTCGCTTCGTCGACCAAGTCAAGGACCGTGGCATCGAATACAAGCTTCGCACCAACGTCACTTCGGTCACCAAAGACAAAGTCGTCACCTACGTTAACGCCGAAGACGGCGTGGTTTCCTTGCAAGCCAACGCCATCGTCATGGCGGCGGGTTGCTACGAAAGAAATGCAGGCGCCATCGGCATTCCAGGCGAACGTCCTAGTGGCGTCATCACCGCTGGACAAGCCCAACTTTACCTTAACGAATACGGCTATCTCGTCGGCAAAAAGGTCTTCATCCTTGGCTCTGGCGACATCGGCCTCATCATGGCGCGTCGCATGACCTTAGAAGGCGCCAAAGTCCTTGGCGTCGCGGAGCTTATGCCTTATAGCAATGGCCTAAACCGCAACATCCAGCAATGCCTGATCGACTTTGATATCCCGCTTTACCTTAGCCATACCGTCACCAAGGTCATCGGCAAGTCCAAACTGGAAGCGATCGAGATCTCGAAAGTCGACGACAAGCTTCGCCCCATCCCTGGAACCGAAATCCGCTTTGACGTCGATACCTTGCTCCTCTCGGTTGGCCTAATCCCCAATAACGACTTACTCGACAAAGCGGGCGTCGCCAAATCCTCGACGCGTGGCTCGCAGGTCGACGAACAAATGCAAGCAATCGATGCCCCGGGCATCTTCGCTTGCGGCAACGTCTTGCACGTCCATGACCTCGTCGACTATGTCGTTGCCGAAGGCAAAGTCGCTGGCGAAGGCGCGGCCGAATATATTCTTGGGCAACTTGAACCCGCCGAAGAAGGACAAACGATCCTCACCGCGGCGGGAGAAGGCATTGGCTATGTCGTGCCGAGCCGCATCAACCTCCGCAACGCCCCCGAGCAAATCGAGCTCAAGTTCCGCGTCCGCAAACCCAGCAAGAACGTATATCTTGTCTATTCCCTTAACGGCAAAGTGCTAAAGAAAACCCTAAAACTCGCGATCATTCCGAGCGAAATGGAAATCTTCAAGTTGCCGAAGTCGCTTTTAAGCGAAAGCAGTGGAACCTTAGCGGTTTCGCTTGAACCGAAGGAGAACTGACCATGGCCAAAGATCTTACCTGCATCATCTGCCCCCGCGGTTGCCATCTCCATATCGATGACGACCTCAACGTCACCGGCAATTTCTGCCCCCGTGGCGCGGTTTATGCCAAACAAGAAATCACCGACCCGCGCCGCACCCTCACCTCGACGGTCCGTTGCCATAGCGAGCTGCTTGAAGTCTGCCCGGTCAAAACCATCGCGGCCATCCCCAAGGACAAAGTCTTTGAGGCGATGGAAGAAATCAACCGCGTTACCTTGACCCCGCCTGTGGCCATTGGGCAAATCATCATTCCCGATTTGGCGGGAACGGGCATCGCCTTGGTGGCCACCCGCAGCATCGAGAAGTAGGGATATTCCCTCACTTACTTACCTGCTTGCATATCGGAGATCCAGTCCATGACACTGGGTCTCCTTTTTCGTCTTGATGCACAAGGACAATTGACAAAGTTAATTGTGAAATTCCTTCGGTTTTTTTGGGGTTTTGTCTTTTGTAACGAACATCGTTCGTATACAATTACCACCGAGGTAACTTTTTTGCGTATCCTGATTGCCAGCGACATCCACGGAAGGCTCCTCGCGGCCAAACGCCTCGAACGAGTCATCAACGACCTCAAGCCGGAGCGAATCCTCTTGCTTGGCGATTTCCTGTACAACGGTCCGCGTAACGGCGTCCCCGCCGACTACGACCCGATGGGAACCGTGGCCATCCTCAACAAATACGCGGCATCGGTCATCGCCGTTCGCGGCAATTGCGATTCCCGCGTCGACGAGGCGTTGCTGCGCTTCACCATGCAGGATTCGAAAGTGGTGTACCTCAATGGCTTCCGTTGCGACTTGATCCATGGCGATTTGCTCACCAGCGAATTGCTCGAGGTCGAGCGCGGCGACTTGCTCATTTATGGCCATACGCATGTGCCTGTCCTAAAAAAGTCCGATGGCGTCTTCTATATCAACCCTGGCTCCATCGCCTTCCCCAAAGAAGGATTCCCCGCATCTTATGCGGTGATGGATGGCGGCCACATCGAATTAAGACGTCTTGACGACGACGTACCCTTTATGGCCATTGACCTATATTGACGAGGGGGCAAACCATGAACGATAAGATCAAAATCTTCTGCTTAGGCGGACTCGACGAAGAAGGCAAAAACTGCCTCGTTGTCGAAATCAACGACGACATTTTCGTCATTGAAGCCGGCGTGATGGAACCCGACAAGACGATGCCCGGCATCGACTACGTCATCCCTCGTTACGACTATCTGCTCGAGAACAAAGACCGCGTCCGCGCTTACTTCCTTTTGCACGGCCACGACGATGAAATCGGCGCGCTTGCCTACATGTATCAGGAGGTGCCCGCGCCCATCTATGGCTCCAAAGTCACCTTGGCGATGCTTCGTCTTTTCACCTCGCACGTCAAACGCGACCCAAGCATCTTCGACCTCCACGTCGTCGAACCAAGTTCCACCTTCAAAGTGGCGGGAAGGGAAATCACCTTCTTCCACACCGCCCATAACATCGCCGATTCTTCGGGCATGGCCATCGCCACAAGCCTAGGAAACATCGTCATCACCGGCGATTTCGTCGTCGAGAACGCGGCCGATCCGAGCTTCCTCAACGACATGAACGCGATCGCGCGTCTCGCGGAGAAACCGACCCTTGCTTTGCTCCCCGAATCCGAATACGCCGAACGTCCGGGGTATACCGCTCCCTTATACAAGCTGACCCCGCACATCGAGGGCATCATCAAAAACGCCGAAGGACGCATCTTCGTCAGCGTCTTCTCTGCCAACCTCTACAACATCACCGAAGTCATTCGTTTGGCGGTTGCCAATCGCCGTAAAATCGCCTGTTACGACGCGGCGACGGAAGACACGCTTAAGACCATGCAGGAGTGCGGTTCCGTGCAGATTCCGCGCGACTACTATGTCCGTAGCGACGACATCCTTCGCCTTCGCGACTCCGAGCTATTGATCCTAATGACCGGCTTTGGCGCCAAGCTCTTCCGCAAAATCGCCTTGCTCGCGTCGGGTCAAAACGAAGACAAGCGTCTCAAACTGAAGACCTCGGACTCCTTCATCATCGCTTCCCCAAGCGACGACAACACCGAAATCGAATTCGTGGACGCCGCCGACGAACTCTTCCGCACCGGCGCCGACGTGACCATCGTTCCGAAGAAGTCCTTCCTGCGTATGCACGCTTCCGAAGAAGACCTGCGCATGATGGCTTCCATCTTCAAACCCAAGTACTACATCCCCATCAAGGGTTTCTACAAAGCGTTGCTCAAAAACGCGATGTCTGCCCTCAGCATGGGCATCAACCTCAATCACCAAAACGTCTTCGTCATCGAAAACGGCATGACTGTCCTGATCGATGAAAAAGGCGGCCGCATCTTCGACGAGAAGATCCCCCATGGCGACCTTATGATCGACGGGGCAGGGGTAGGCGACGTCTCCCATGGCGTCCTCACCGACCGCCAAAAACTCGCCGAAGGCGTTGTCGTGGTTGCCGCGACCATTTCCCGCAGCAAAGGCCAACTCATCGCTGGCCCTGACGTGCAAACCCGTGGCTTGCTCGTTTCCAAAGAAGCCGATGCGATTGCCCGCG
>JBGUWA010000090.1:0-2692 GCA_045220635.1 Candidatus Alloenteromonas sp.
CCATTCACCACCCTAACCCCGCCAAACCAGAGGGCGGAGAAATCATTACCGAAGAAAAGCTATTGGAACTTAAGTCCGCTTTTGACGTCATCGGCCAAGAACTGACAAAAGCGAAAGCGAAGGTAGCCGCCACCGAATTTGGCATCAAGATGCAATCCGAGTCGTTAACGAAAGCGGCCCAAGAACTTGGCCTTGAAGTCAAAGACGGCGATTATCGTTCCGCCATCGAAATCGAGCAAGAGAAAGTCGTCACGGAAATCAAAGAATGCGAAGGCAAAATCAAAGCACTTGACGATTTGGCGGAGAAGAAGGTCAAACAGATCAACAGGGCGCACGAACTTGACGAGCAAGCCAAGAAACTCGCCGATGAGATCGAAACGAAACAGTCCGATCTAAAAGTCGTCACGTCTGAGATCGCTTCTCTAGAGGGCAAAATCGAAGAGTCGCGCCACCGCATTCAATATGAAAGCATCGAAGAAGCGAAGAGTAGTTTCGACTCCTTGCAAAAGCGTTTAGAGGAACTGACCCAAGAAATCGATAGACTTGAGGCATCTCATCAAAAACAGCAGCAGGCGTTTGCTGGCCTATCCGCGCAGATGGAGGCCCATCAAAAACACCTTGCGCAACGCGAAGAAGAAGCTCGCCTTGCCAACGAGAACCTCATGAAAAAGCTCCAAGAAAAAGGATTCGATTCCTTGGAATCCGCGCAAAAAGCCAACATTTTTGGAAATGAGGAACGTAAAACCATCGAATCTCAACTCAACGATTTCTTCATCGCTCTTCGCGCGAAACGCAACAACGAGGAGCAGTATGTCAAAGAAGGGTTCAACGCGTTGGAGCTCTGCGATTTGGTACCCTTAAAAGAACGGGCTGAACAATCAAGACAACGCTTGCTCGAAGCCGCCCAAGCGCATTCTCTTGCCGCCAAACAAATCGAGGACAACCGTTCCGTCATCGAAAACGCGAAATCCATCCTTAAACAAAAAGAGGAAACGTTTGCTTGGGCAAACAAGGTCGCGTTGCTTAGCAATACCGCCAACGGCAGAAATCCGGGCATGCATTTCAATTTCGAAGTCTACTATCAACGGCAGATTTTCTTACGCGTCGTCGAAAGGGCCTCGCGTAAGCTCGAACAAATCAGCGATGGCCAATTCACGCTGCAAATGCGTGACCTTAACGACGCTTCGGGCGGAGGCCAATGCGGTTTGGACCTTGACGCCTTTGACGCAAGAACCGGGCAGTCGCGCGATGTGAACTCCCTTTCTGGCGGTGAGCAATTCAAAGCCGCGCTTTCTCTGGCATTAAGCTTCTCCGAAGTCATTTCGGAACGGCATGGTTATGTCGAGATTGACTGTATGTTCATCGATGAGGGTTTCGGTTCTCTCGATGAAAAGTCGATTCCCGAAATCGTTCAGTTGCTCAAGCGTTTGGCTGCGGAACACGGCCGTTCCATCGGCATCATTTCTCACGTGGTCACCTTAAAAGAGTCGATTTCAAAACAAATCGTCGTTCGCAAAGGACAAGCAGGTTCTTCGATCGAAATCCTATACTGATTCTTTATCCGAGGTTTCCTTTTCCGAATCCTCGGGTTTTTCTTCTACACCGTTACGGAAACGGATGGTATCGATAAGCATCAAAATGCCGGGCAAAAGGACGAAAACCAAAATTCCGACGATCGAGACGGCCAAGCGCGCGGGGAACTTTAAGTTCTCGCGCATGACAAGGAAGGCCATAAGCCCGGAATAAACGGCGCCGCCCAAGGCAATAAACCCGAAGGCGAACAACACGCTGAGCGTCGTGGCAACGGATTGTCGCGCGACTTCAATCGCCACGCCACGTTCCACCAAGGTTTGGACCACGCTTTCCTGATTGGCGGACATCGAGGAAGCGATGATGATGAAAATTAAGGCAACGATGGCCGCAAGGACAGCCCAGATGATAGCGAAGGAACGAACGATAGGTCTCATAATCTTTTAACGGGGTTTATTATCCACTTAATCGGCTAAAAAATGAATGTCTTCTCACCAAAATTACTTCTTTTTCAGTCTTTGCACCGCTTCTTCAAGGCTGACGCACTCCGCGAAAACGCCACGCCAAATCCATTCGTTGCAGTATTTGATGGCGTCCGCGGCCTTTAGATAATCGTTATCGAAAGTCGAATTGGTGCCCATGGGAACAACCACTTTATATCCACGCTCAAACGCCGATTTGATCGTGGCGTCGACGCAAAACTCGGTTTGCAAACCCACGATCATCAGTTCTTTTTCGCCACTTTGCTGGAGGTATTCCGCGAACTCTTTGTTGCCAAAACAACTATTGATCGTTTTGACGAACACCTTTTCCTCGCCTTCTGGTTTCACCGCGTCGTCGATTTCAAAGCCCTCGTCTCCCTGCGAAAACCCCGATCCTTTTCCGGCGTCATGTTGGACATAGATGATCTCAACGTCATTGCTTCTCGCGGTTTCTATAAGTCGGACGACGTTTTTAAGCAACGTGTCGCGGGAATATAATTCGTCGCACAGCAAGGCTTTTTGTAAATCAACGGCAATCAGCTTCATCGTACGTGCCTCCGAAAAAAGAAAAAGGTCTGACACTATTGTATCAGAACCATAATCGCGATGTGGCGCGCCCGAGGCGACTCGAACGCCTGACCTCAACCTTCGGAGGGTTGCACTCTATCCAGACTGAGCTA
>JBGUWA010000091.1:0-6469 GCA_045220635.1 Candidatus Alloenteromonas sp.
TTTTCGATTCTCCTGAGGCAGTCACGGGCGATCATGACTTCTTCGTCGGTCGGCAAAACGATGACTTTCACCTTGGAGTCGGGGAGGGAGAGGGTCTCCTCTTTGCCGCGGAGGCCAACGTTCTTCTTGTAGTCGATCTTTAGGCCAAGGGCTTCCTCGACATCCTTAAGGATGAGTTCGCGGAAGTAGTCGGAGTTCTCGCCGATGCCGGCGGAGAAGATGATGAGGTCGACGTGGCCAAGACGGACGAAGTATTGGCCGATGTAGTCGGCGACGCGACGGGCGAAAAGCTTCGCGGCGAGGAGGCAACGTTCATTGCCCTTCTTGGCTTCTTCTTCGACGTCGCGGGTATCGCTAGAGACGCCCGAGACGCCAAGCAAGCCGGATTTCTTGTTGAAGATGTCATACATCTCGTCGACGGATTTGCCGGTGCAGTTGCAAAGGTAATCCATGACGGAAGGATCGAGGTCGCCGGTGCGGGTGCCCATCATGACGCCGCCAAGCGGGGTGAGACCCATGGTGGTGGCGATGCATTTGCCGTCTTTGATGGCGCAGAGGGAGGAACCCGAGCCGATGTGGCAGGAGAGGATGCTCGTGCCTTCTTTCTTGCCGCCGAAATAATGCTCGATGGCGGTGTCGGCGAGGTAGTTGTGGGAGGTGCCGTGGGCGCCATAGCGGCGGCAGTCGTATTGCTCGCTCATCTCGTAGGGGATGGGGAAGAGATAGTCTTCGGGTTCCATCGTCTGATGGAAGGCGGTGTCGAAGACGGCGATGGCGGGAACGTCGGGAAGCGCCGCTTTGAAGGCCTTCCAGCCGGTGATGTGGGCGGGGGCGTGAAGCGGGTCGAGGGGAGTCATCGACTCGATGAGATCGGCGTTATGCTGATCGAATTCCGCGGAGGAAGAGAAATACTTGCCGCCCTGGACGACCCTGTGGCCGACGCATTTGATTTCGTCGAGGGAAGAGATGATGCCGTACTTGGTGAGGGCTTCGAGGACGAGCCTGGCGCCGACTTCGTGGTCGGGGATGGGCTGCTCAAGCGAGATTTTCTCGTCGCCGAACTTGATGCCGAAGATGCCCATCGGCAAGCCGATGCGTTCGACGTTGCCCGAGCAAAGAACCTTCTCTTCGGGCATTTCGTAGAGTTTGTATTTGAGGGAGGAAGAGCCGCAGTTGACGGCCATGACTTTGTACATATTTTTGTCTCCTTTAGGAATTCGAGATGATGATACTCCATTTCCGCCTACTTCACTAGACGCAGGCAAAGCGGTTTTGTTTTCGCATGTCCCTAAGTAAAGCGAAGGGAAAGAAAAAGGAGAGCATGACGAGTCTCCTATAATATATATATTATAAGGATAAGGAAGTTTGGCAATTTTTGCCTCTGGCCCTATGCCAATCGAGTCTACATCTTTGGCCTATGATCTCATATTCCTCCAAAAAAGATCGTGGGCTCATGATCCTTGGATTGGCAAGATTTAAGACATGGAAGTCCTTGTCGCCGGTAAGAAGAATGTCTACCTTTTCGATAATTGCGGTTAATAGGATAGGCTCGTCTTTTGGATCTCTCATGGAAACCTTTATCTCATGGGCTCCAGGCTCCGGAACGAACACAAGTTCGAAGTCGATTCCGTAAAGAAAACGTTCAAATTCGTCGACATATAAGAGGGAATTTTTCTTTTCACGATATCCCTCGCTTCATCGACGACATAAGCGCAAAGAACCAATCGATGTCGAGAAAACACATAGCGAAGCGCTTCGGCGGTGACGCTTTTTGGGAAAACGAGGGCGCTGAGGATTGTGTTGGTATCGGCTAAGACTCTCATTTTCGTTCCTTCTTAATGAGGCGTAACAAATCATCTTCATCGGACACGTCAGCCTCCTGGGCAGCGCCAACGAAATCCTTCTGCGCCCTAAAAAGGGCGAGCACCGACGCATTGGCGAGAACGAATTGTCCGGCCTCGTTTGTTATGAAAGCGATTTTGTCGCCCTTTTCGATGCCTAGCGCTCGGCGGATTTCGATGGGAATGGTGACTTGACCCTGGGAGGATAATTTCGCGACTTCGACCATAACTTTCTCCTAAAGAATTCTTTAATTTATTTAACATCAGATTCTCTTGTTCGTAAAGTGGTGCGCAGAAAGATAGACAATCGCTAAGAAAAAACGCGCGTTTGGCCTTTTCCCTTAGGGAAGAAAGGTTTATCCTATCCGTAACAGAAAACTTTACTAGGAGTAAATATGGCATACGGAATTCTGTACGATTATTTGATGGGCCAATCCATCGACGCTTACAACTACTTTGGCGCGCACTTCGGATACATCGAAGTCGACAAAGAAGAAGTCATCCCGGCGAAAACACCGAAGGGTAAACCCAAGAAAGTCATCGTCAAAGACAAAGTCTACGGCGTGTGGTTCCGCCTCTACGCCCCCATGGCGAGCGATGTCTCCGTCATCGGCGAATTCAACGGTTGGGACGTCCGCGTTCACAAGATGAACAAGATCGACCCCTCTGGCGTCTTCGAGACCTTTGTCCCTGGTCTCCACGACTATCAATCCTATAAGTATCACTTCAAGAACGCCCGCGGCGAATACGTCGACAAAGCCGACCCCTTCGCCTTCTATAGCGAATATCGCCCGCAGTCCTGCTCTCGCCTCTTCAACATCGAGGGCTTCCCCTGGATGGATGGCGATTGGCTGCAATCCCGCAACCGCAACTTCGACGCCCCCATGTCCATCTACGAGGTTCACCTCGGCAGCTGGAAAGGCAAAATCGGCGACCGTTATCCTTCCTATGAGGAAGTCGCGGACTACCTCATCCCGTACCTTCAGGAAAACGGCTTCACCCACGTCGAGATCATGCCGATCACCCAATATCCGTTCGACGGCTCTTGGGGCTATCAGGCGACCGGTTTCTATTCGGTCGACTCCCGTTATGGCAACCCCAAACAATTGATGTCCTTCGTCGATCGCATGCACCGCGCGGGTTTCGGCGTCATCTTGGACTTCGCGCCCGTCCACTTCGCGGTCGATAGCTACGCCCTTCGCGAATTCGACGGCACCAACCTCTACGAATATAGCGATCCCGCCCACACCCTTTCCCCGTGGGGCAGCGCGCAGTTCGACCTCGGCAAAGATCCGGTCCGCAGCTTCTTGATGTCGGCGATGAACTATTTCATCGACTACTTCCACTTCGATGGCATCCGCGTCGACGCGGTCTCCAACATCGTCTATTGGGACGGCAACAAGGCCAATGGCGAGAACACCGGCGCCACCGAGTTCATCCGTCGTCTTAACGGCAAGATCCATTACGTCCACCCCGGCGTCATGATGATCGCCGAAGACTCCACCGACTTCACCAAAGTCACCCACCCCATCGAGTATGGCGGACTTGGCTTCGACTATAAGTGGGACCTCGGCTGGATGAACGACACCCTCAAGTACTACAGCAAAGACCCCATCTACAAGAAGTACGAGCACAACAAACTCACCTTCTCGATGGCCTACTTCTTCTCCGAGAACTTCCTCTTGCCGCTTAGCCACGACGAAGTCGTCCATGGCAAAGGCACCATCATCAACAAGATGTGGGGCGACTATGATCAGAAATTCGCCTTGGTCCGCAACCTCTATGCGTACCAATTCGCCCACCCTGGCAAGAAGCTCACCTTCATGGGCAACGAACTCGCTTCCTTCGACGAATGGAACGAAACCCGTTCGCTCCCGTGGAATTTGCTCAGCTTCCCCAAGCACGATTCCGTCCGTCACATGATTCGCGACCTCAACCTCATCTACCGCGCCGAACCCGCGATGCATTATGAGGAACATAACCCCGCGCACTTCCATTGGCTGATGGTCGACAACCACGACCAATCCGTCTTCGCCTTCGAGCGCGAAGTGGGCGACAGCGACATCATCTTCGTCTTCAACATGACGCCGAACTGGTACGAATACTATGAAATCGGCGCCCTCCACGAAGGCACCTACGACGAGATCTTCAACTCCGATAAGGACGTCTATGGCGGTTGGAACCAGTATAGCGGCGCCCCGAGCGTTGCCCAGCCTGGCCCCGGCCCCGAAGGCCGCCCCTATCGTCTTGGCCTCAAGCTTGGCGGTTTCTCCGCTTGCTTCCTCAAGCGCCGCATCGAGCCCAAACAGGAAGAACCCAAAGAAGAACCTAAGCCTGCCAAAAAAGCTCCCGCCAAAAAGAAATAACCCCCGCAAAAAGGAGTATCTATGTTCGATAACAAAAAAGATTTTAAGGAAACTTTTGAACACCGCCTTATTGAGAAATACGGCCGTTCCGTCGCCGACGCCCACATCACCGAGCGTTACGACATCTTAGGCGAAATGGTCCGTGACTATGCCGGCGTCCAGTGGCGTGCCTCGCGTGAGGAAATCCTCGATAAGTCGCGTCGTCAGCTCATCTATTTCTCCATGGAATTCCTGATGGGCCGCCTGCTCACCTCCAACATGCAGAACCTCGGCATCTATGACGTCGCTCGCGACGGCCTTGCCGACTTAGGCATCGACATCGGCGAGCTCGAGGACATGGAATCCGACGCCGGCTTAGGCAACGGCGGCCTTGGCCGTCTCGCCGCCTGCTTCCTCGATTCCATCGCCTCCTTAGGCTATCCTGGCCACGGCAACACCATCCGTTACGAGTATGGCTTCTTCCGCCAGAAATTCCGTCATGGCCAGCAAATCGAATTGCCCGACCAATGGTTAAGCAACGGCTTCGTCTTCGAAGTCCGCAAACCCAAGCACGCCGTCGAAGTCAAGTTCTATGGCGAAGCCGAGACCTTCATCAAGCCCAGTGGCGAATATGGCCTCCGCACCGTCAACGCGACCTGCGTCCGCGCCGTGCCTTACGATGTCTCGATCCCCGGCTACCGCAATGGCGTTGCCAATAGTCTCCGCCTCTGGTCCGCCGAGCCGAGCGAACATCACTTGCCCACCGACCAGACCTTCGAATCGTATTTGCAAACCCTCAAGGAACTTTGCCACGGCTTATATCCCGACGATTCGACCGAACACGGCCGCATGCTCCGCCTCCGCCAGCAATACTTCCTCGTCTCGGCGGGTCTGCAAAGCGTCATGCGCTCCGTCCAGCGCCGCTATGGCAACCTCGATAAGCTCGCCGAACTCTACGTCTTCCAGCTCAACGACACCCATCCCATCTTGGCCATCCCCGAAGCGATGCGCCTTTTGATGGACGAATACGGCTATGGCTGGGACGATGCGTGGAATATCGTCACGCACCTCTTCGCCTACACCAACCATACCGTTATGCCCGAAGCGCTCGAGAAGTGGCCCGTCCATTACGTCCGTCACCTTGTCCCGCGCGTCTATATGATCGTCGAAGAGATCAACCGTCGCTTCAACATCTTCCTCAACGAGAAAGGCGTTGGCCCGGCCGAACGTTACGCGATGCAAATCATCAAAGATGGCCAGATCCACATGACCAACATGGCCATCTACACCGTCTTCTCCGTCAACGGCGTCGCCAAGATCCACACCGACATCCTCAAGGCCTGGACCTTCAAGGAGTTCTATGAACTCTTCCCGACCAAGTTCAACAACAAGACCAACGGCGTCACCCATCGCCGCTGGCTCATGTATTCCAACCCGCGCCTAAGCAAGCTCATCACCGACAAGATCGGCAACGGCTGGAAGAAGAACTTCGAGAAGGAAATCGGCAAATTCGCCGCCTTCGCCGACGACGAAGAAGTGCAGAAGAAGGTCATGGAGATCAAGGCCGAGAACAAGCGCGATTTCGCCGCCTTCGTCCAAAAGACCTATGGTTTCGCCATCGACCCCGATTCCATCTTCGACGTGCAAGTCAAGCGTCTCCACGCCTACAAGCGTCAGCTCCTCAACGTCTTCCACATCATCCATCTCTATCAAAAGATCAAGGAAGACCCCGGTTTCCGCATGACGCCGCATACCTACATCTTCGGCGCCAAGGCCGCCCCGAGCTACGTCTACGCGAAGAAGATCATCGAACTCATCCTCGCCGTCGCCAAAGTCGTCAATAACGACCCCGACGTCAGCAAGTTCCTCCGCATCGTCTTCGTCGAGAACTATGGCGTCACCCTCGCCGAGAAGATCATCCCCGCCGCCGATTTGTCCGAGCAGATCTCGACCGCCGGCAAAGAAGCTTCCGGCACGTCCAACATGAAGCTCATGATGAACGGCGCGGTCACCTTGGGCACCCTTGACGGCGCCAACATCGAAATCGCCGACCTCGCGGGCGAAGAGAACGAAATCATCTTTGGTCTGAAAGCCGACGAAGTGCAGCGCATGACCGACGAAGGCTCCTATTCGCCGTGGAACGTCTATAACGCCGACATGCGCGTCAAGAACATCATGGACTCCCTCTTCTATGGCCCGTGGTGCGAAGGCGACCAGAACCGTTTCCGCATGATCTTCGACGAAATCATGAACCGCAACGACCAGTTCTTCGTCCTCGCCGAC
>JBGUWA010000092.1:0-2850 GCA_045220635.1 Candidatus Alloenteromonas sp.
ACTTGGACGCGGCTCGAGGTCGGGGCCCAGAGCTTGAAGGTCGCGCCGTCGCGTTCGACGGTGACGCCGAGGTCGTTGCCGCTATAGGTGTAGTCGGAAATGAACTTTGGATCGTCGAAAAGCTTCGTGACCGCGGCGGTTTTGGCTTTGACGCGGGTGGTATCGGAGCTCATGCGGGCTTCGATGGTATAGGACTTATACGGAACGATGTCCTCGTCAAGGGTGATGTCGGCGACGTTGGCGTCGGGTTGGCCGGACTTGATGAGGTATTGCGATTTGCGGGCAGCCTTTTCTTCGCGGCTGAGCGTCTCGTATTCGGCGTCGTAACGGTAGATCTCGTAGGAAGCGATCTTGCCAACGTCGGCGGCCGCGCGTCCTTCGGGGACGCCGCTGCCTTCGACGTGGAGGGTCCTCCAGTCGGAGAAATAGGCCGTGGCGATACGGTCGCCTAGCGCATCTTCGCGACGGGTGAAGGTGTCGATGTTGCCGCCTTCGCCATCGCAGGCGTAGACCGTGATCATGTTGGTCTCGGTGTCGATGAAATCGGCGTATTTGCCTAAACGCACGATCGTATCGGTGGATTGGCCAGACCAAGTACCCGCGTCTTTGACGATGAAGGAGAAGGTCGTGGAGACGGTGTCCGCCCACGCGCCGGCGCCGAGGTCAAAGTCGCAATAGACGCCATAGGAGTCGGGGCTTGCTTGGTTGACGAAGGGGAATTCCTGGCTGGGATCGTAACCGTTGTTCCACACCCAAAGACGCTTGTTCGCGTAGTTGGAGGCGTCGTTGTGGTAATAGATGCGCAAAATGCCATGGAAATCGATGTCGTCCACTTCCTCGCCTTCTTCGCTAGCAGATGAGACGGAGACTTCGCCGGAATCGGAACCGCCACCGCCACCGCCGCCTTGGCTGGAGTCGGATGGGCCGCTGCCACCGCCGCCGCCACCACCATCGGAGGAGCTTGGCGCGGGGCCGCCGCATGCGCCTAGCAAAAGGCTAAGCAATGCGGTGGATGAGAGAAGGAGCAGTTTTCTTTTCATGTTTTTCACCTCATTAAAACGCTCGAATAAGCAGCTAAGGACAATTTGGAGCCCGATAACGTCGGCGCCACCTTGAAGGTGTTGACGCTGTCGAGGATTTCGCTGCCGGAAACGGTGAGTTCGACCGATTCGCGGAAGCAGTTATGGACGAGGTAGTAGGTTTCGTTATTGAGGGTGATCTTGAAGCCGGTCGCGCGTTCGGAGCCGAAATCAAGGGCGGTGAAGGTGCCTTTGCGGAAGAGGTCTTTGTAGGTATTCCGGATGGAAAGGACCTTGCGGTAATGGTTGAGCATGGAATAGCCGTCTTGTTCGGCTTCCTTGACCCCTACCGACACCTGTTCGGGAACGGTTTTGCCTTCGGGTTGGTTGCACATCGCCTCGCCTTGACCCCAAACCATGGCCTGACGACGCGAGGCGTCGGTGGATTCCTTGGGGGTGCGGGTACCAAGCATCTGGATTTCCTCGCCATAGTAGGCGAAGGGGGTGCCTGGCGTCAGCAAATAGGCGGAAGCGACGCATTTGCGGGCTTCTTCGGCATAGATCTGGCCGTTGCGGTATCCGCCCCAGCGGTCCATGTCGTGGTTGGAGACGAAGAAGCATAGGTCGGCGTCGGCGCGGGCGGCGCGAAGTTTGGCCTGCGCGGTTTCGACGGCTTTGGCGAAGTCTTTTTCGCCGCCGTTGATGATGGCTTTGCCCGCCGAGCCGGAGGCATCGACGCCCGAAGTCGGGAAGTTGAAGGCGTTCATGCCGCTAGAAGCGTAGGTGGCGATGAGGTTTTGGTCATTGACCCAGGCTTCGCCGACGAGGTAGACGTCGGATTTCTTGGATTTCGCCGAGTCGGCGAGGTATTTCATGAAGGCGACGTTTTTCTCGGTGTCGCCGGAGATGACGCCGCCGGAGTTGGAGCAATAGAAATAGAGCACCGCGTCGTAACGGAAACCCGCGACGCCTTTGTCGAGCCAGTAGTTCTGGATTTTGACGAGCTCTTCGCGGACGTGCTCGGAGTCGAGGTTGAGTTCAGGCATGTTCTGGTCGAAGTTGCACTCGACGTAGACGCCGCCGCACTCGTCATAGGCCGCGTAGCCTTCCTTGGGTTTGGTGGACCAGACGAAGTCGTTGAGGTAAACGGAGGAACGGTCGCCCGAACGCGCCGCATTGGCGAAGGAGCTAAACCAAGTGGATTGACGGGAGGTGTGATTGAAGACCATGTCCATCAAGATGCCGATGCCTTTTTCCTTGGCTTTGGCGACAAGGGATTCGAAATCGGCGACCGTGCCGAAGCTTGGATCGATCGCGTAATAGTCCTTGACGTCGTATTTATGGTACGAGTTCGAGGGATGGACGGGGGTAAGCCAAAGGTAGGAGACGCCGAGATTCTGGAGGTAATCGAGCTTGGACTCGATGCCTTTCAAATCGCCGACGCCGTCGCCGTTGGAGTCGCAGAAAGAGCCCACGAAGATTTCATAGACGGCCGAGCCGCCCGCAACGTCTTGTTTCTTGATGTCGTAGCCGTTGCTCCCACAAGAGGCCAAAAGCCCCACGAGGGAGGACATCGATAGGATTTTTCTGAGATTCTTGCTTAAAACCATAGAGACACCTACTCCTATATGAGAAACCAAGGAGGCCCATTGAAGAGCCCCCTTGGTTAGAAGGCCGTTTTTAGCCTTTGACCGCGCCGCCGGTGACGCCGCCGACGTAGTTCTTCTGCATGATCAAGAAGAGGATGGACGTCGGGATGGCGACGATGACCGCGCCAGCGCAGAATTGACCCCAGTATTTGCCGCGGGTACCGTCTGTTTCGCGAAGCATG
>JBGUWA010000093.1:0-1831 GCA_045220635.1 Candidatus Alloenteromonas sp.
GTCGCCCGTTCGAGGTCGGGCAAGCCGGTGACGCCGGCGATTTGGAATTGCTTGAGGCGGACGCTGGCATTATAGACGTCGCGGGTATTGTAGTCGAACCATTCCTCGTGGAAGGTTGGCCCAAGCGTTTGGAACAGCACGCCGATTTGGCCCATCGCGTTGACGAAAAGCTGGTCGATGAGCGAGGAATCGTCGGGTTCGAAATCGTAGTCGATGCCGTTGGAATAGGCCATCGTGTCTTGGAAGGTGCCGAGTTTGGCGAGGCCTTCCATGATGGCTTGCGGCAAGCCGGTCAGCTTGGTCTCATAAGCCCGTTCGATAAATTCGACGAGGCGGCGCACGTCACGTTCTAACTCGGGGGAAGCGGTGTTGCTCAAAAGCAGCGCGTGAAGGACCGCGGAAAGCGTCGGTTCGACGGGGAGCGAGGACAACGCCAACGGACGAGGCTCCGGTGGGGTAGGTGTCATGGGTGTCTCCTTTTGTAAGCTCACGCCAAAGGCATGAGCATTCGCGTAACAAAACAATTTTAGAGGGCGGGGCTATTTCGCACAAGGGCGCAATGCGTGGTCACTCACGCACCGATACGCTATAATGGTTCGCCATGGAGTCCGGTCTAGGAAAACACATGACGGCTTTGGGTCTCGTCCGTGGGGCGCTACCCGCCATTTTCATGATGGTCTCGATCTCCGTCTACTCGGTTTTCGATGGCTTTTTCGTCTCCAATTTCGCGGGGAAGACACCCTTCGCGGCGGTCAACCTGATTTGGCCCTTCGTCATGGTCCTTGGTTCCATCGGTTTCATGATGGGGACCGGGGGTGCGGCGTTGGTGGCGAAACGCTTTGGCGAAGGCCGGTACGAAGAAGGGAATCGCGCCTTCTCCAATTGCTTTTTCTTCTCGTTGCTCATCGGTCTAGTTTGTTCGGTGGCATCGGTGTTTCTCCTTCCTCAGATCGCCACGATGTTAGGCAGCGACGAGGCCATGCTTCCGTATTGCGTAGAGTATGGCCGCATCCTGATTTTGGGCGTTTCTTTGTTCAATTTGCAGAACCTTTTCCAGTCCTTTTTCCAGGCCGCGGAAAAGGAGCGACTTGGCTTTTTGATCACCGTTTTGGCGGGGGTCACCAACATCGTTTTGGACGCCATTTTGATCGCCGGTTGCGGACTTGGCATTTTAGGCGCGGCGATCGGCACGGTATGTGGCCAGGCGGTAGGGGCGGTTATCCCCATTTTCTACTTCGCTTTGCCCAATAAATCACCCTTAAGACTCCGCTTCCATAAGTGGCATTTCCCTTCGATTGGACGGATGGCTTCCAATGGGGCGAGCGAGTTCATCACCAACGTCTCCGCCTCGGCGGTTTCGATTCTTCTAAACGTCAAACTCATGCGGTATTTTGGCGAAAACGGGGTCGGGGCCTATGGCATCATTTGCTACGTTTGGATGATCTTCGCCGCCGTCTTCATCGGCATCAACGTTTCGGTGGCGCCCCGCATCGCCTATGCCCTAGGGGCAGGCAACAAAGAAGAGCTCCGTTCCCTCTACGGGAAAACGTTGAATCTATTGCTTATTTTTGGCTTATGCCAGATGGCGTTTTCCTTGGCCATGTCGATCCCGATTGCCTACGCTTTCGCGGGGTATGACGAAGCGTTGTTCGCGTTGACGAGGCGCGCCAGTTTGATCTATTCGGTCGTCTATATGTTCCTTGGCTTCAACATGTTCGGCAGCGCCTTCTTCACCGCCCTCAACAATGGCGCGGTTTCGATGATGCTAAGCGTCATTCGCCTCGGCGTCATCGAGGTCCTAAGCGTCCTCTTCTTCCCCGAGATCGTGGGT
>JBGUWA010000094.1:0-3782 GCA_045220635.1 Candidatus Alloenteromonas sp.
TGGTGAGGTGAATTTGGATGTCCGTTTCACGCCTGAAGGCGATGATGTTTGGCTGACGCAAAACCAAATGGCAACGCTCTTTGAAACGACGCAGCCAAACATCTCCACGCATATCAAAAACATCTACGAAGACAAGGAGCTCGACATTGAGGCAACTCATAAATATTTCTTATTAGTTCAAACTGAAGCGGACCGTAACGTGACCCGCGAATTAGAGTGTTTTAACCTCGATATGATCCTCGCCGTCGGAGCGCGCGTCCGATCAAAGAAGGCCTCCAAGTTCCGCCGCTGGGCATATGATGTCTTGAAACAATATTTGCGTAATGGCTATGTCATCGATTCCTCTCGCTTGAGTTCCACAAGCGATTGCCTGGAACGGCTACAAAAGGAAGTCGTCGCGCTAAAAGAGCAAGTCCAGCAAAACGATGAGGAAATCAAGGAACGCTTATCCAAACTTGAGCTTCTGGCGGAGCGAGGCGAAATACCCCCTGCTTCCGCTTTCTTCGTGGGCGAGCTTTTCGACGCGCGAGAGTTTTTCCATGACCTCTTCGCTTCGGCAAAGAAGAACATCGTCGTCGTAGATCCTTACGCCGATCACGCCTTGCTCTCCTTGCTTAGTAGCAAAGGGAAAGAGGTCCATGTTTTGTTGATCCACGGCAAACTCGCGCGCCTATCCAAGGAAGACATCGCTTCCTTCCTCGGCCAATATGGCAACCTGGAAGTAAGGACCTACGACGACTTCCACGACCGCTTCGCCTTCATCGACGAAGACTGTTACCACATCGGGAGTTCCTTCAATCGTCTCGGCGCGCGCATCTCCATCGTCACGAAAATGGAGGAAAGCCCGGTGGTGAGCCAATTACGTCACCTCATCGAAAGCCTAAAAGAAAAGACCCCGTCAGAGTAACGGGGCGGGGAAGGTATCGGTTTCTTCGGGGTTATAGGGCTCGGAAACCCACATCAAGGTATGGGAAGGGATACTCCCCACGTTCTGGATTTGGTGGACGCAGCGAAGATGGATCGGCACGAAGCGCGGATTCTCCCCGCTGACGCGGTCGACGATGAGCTCGCCCGTATGCAAATCCTTTTGCTTGATCTCGGCCTCCCCGATGACGGTGAAGAAGATCTCGCGTTTCCGCGCGTGATAATGGCCGCCTTTGATGACCATCGGATAGGCCATGTTGTCGCTGATCTGCCCATGCGTCTTGGAACGGTATAGCTCCTTGAAGTAGCCACGGTGGTCGTAGCTCGCGTTCAAGGGCATCGAAGGGTCGCTTAGATAGGAGAGCAACGTCTTGAATAAGGTGAACTCGAATTCGCCATGAAGAAGAGGCAAATGGGTGTCCGACTCCACCGCTTCCTTAAAGGAAGTTAGCAGCTCCGCCAGATGCCCCACCGAGCATTCGTAGGTCTTGGAAACGGAAAGGATCTTTTTCTTTCCTTCGGGCTCATGCACCAGCACGCCAAGGAACTCGTCGCAGACGTCCTCGACGTAATGGAAGGCGATGCGCTTCTCTGGCTCGATGACTTCCAAAGGAAGTCCATGGGCAAGGTTATGGCAAAAGGTGGCCACGACCGAATTGTAATTGGGGCGCGCGCCTTCGCCGTAGACGTTGCTTAGCCGATAGACATAGCAAGGTAGCCCCGAGGCGAACAAAGCGTCTTCCGCCATCTTCTTGGACTTGCCATAGTCGTTATCAAGCTCCGCCTGCGTCGACGAAGCGAACACGATGGGAACGAAATGATGGGCCTCGATCAAGGCATCGATGATCTTCTTGGTGAAGCCATAGTTGCCTTCGTAATACTCGCTTACGTCACCCGGTCGGTTGACCCCCGCCAAATGGAAAACGTAGTCGCAGGAAGAAAGGGCTTGGGCGAATTCCTCTTCGCCATGGCCGGCTTCAAGGGGAACGTATTCTAATCCCATGCGGGTTAACCCCTCGCAGAGATGACGCCCCAAAAAGCCCGAGGAACCGGTCACGAGGATCTTCATGCTTCCCTCCGTTTCTTCCGCGCCAAAAGGACGAACATCACGATAAGGGAAATCACCAAGCCAAGGCCGATGACGATACCGATAAGCAAAATAGGGTTCGAAATATCTAAGAAAGAGAAAAACCAGCCTCGTTCCTTGCCTGTTTTTGGGTCAATTCCCGCTTGAGAGCACATGGTATTCCATTTTTCGTTGACCGAGAACTGCGCGTTTTTGGTCAATCCTTCATAGGAATTCCCATTCGCCGAATAGCCGGTGTAATCCAAGATCTTCGCGGTCTTTAGGTCTTCGTTGGTCGCGGATTTGTTCTCGAACCACGTCGAGAAAAGATTGGACACCGTGAGCTTCGTGCAGCCATTGGAATCGTCCTTGCCATAGGTGAGGTAACTTTCCACCACTGTCCCTAGCATCGCCGCGTCGGCTTCGTAGACGCTGCCGATGCTGACCTTGGAATATTCCGCTAACGAAGCGGTCCCCGCGAAGTAACAGACGCCGAAGGACAAAGAAGCGACATCCGCGGTTTGGTAAAAGGCGTATTGATGCCCTTCCGTGCCGGGAAGGCGCAGAAACTGCACCGCCCCCACGGCGTAAGGGATGTCCGCGTAATAGTACTTACGACCGTTTTTGGCGCTTGGGATGAACGTCATCGCGGTGACGAAATAGGATTCTTCGCAATAGTAACCGACCGCGTTGACGCAAGGGTTGCCCCACTCATCCTCGTCATAGAAATATGGGTTGTCGTTTACGAGGAAAACCCGCTGCGTCTCATAAGTCGCGCCAGGGTTTTCCTTCACTTCGCCATAATGGCCATAAGTAAGCTTGCTCTCTAAATCGATGCACACGTAATCGTACTCGCCATGCGTGCCAAAGGGGTGATTGGCGAGCTCTAACGCGAAGAGCTGCTCTTCCCCTAGATAGGCGTGCACGGTGAGGTGGGCTTCCGCGTAAGCAAGCACCGCAGGCGAAAGCTTCTCGTCGGTTTTATAGACGCAATCGTGGATATTCGTTAAGCCTAGCTCTTCCCCGACTTCGCCCGCGATATAGGTAAGCTTGCAGCCTAAGGGCTCGAGGCTATCCTGCGCCCATAAAGAAAGGTCCACGTAAAGGAAGCGTTCCTGGGGTTCGACGACGATCCATTCGTTTTGGGCGGGCGCGAAGGAAGGCGAAGCAAAGGAAGCGGAGGCTCCGCTACAGGCGAGCAGCAAACAAGAAAGCGCGCATCCGAGATTCATACGTCCATCATTTTATGCCTTAATGAGGCAAAGGCGAAGAGATAACGCCACCTCGTCGCGCATATGCGTATGGCAAAGGAAACACAATTGCACTATAATCAAGCCGAACCAAACCATTGGTTGGTTTTTTGGTAGGTGAAATTAATATGGAAAAGTACGAAAAAAGCATATCACTGAAGACGATCGGATTAACCTTTGCGCGCCGCTACGATGGCATCTTGTTTATTTTCTTGCCTATCCTTTTGGCGTCCTTCCTCGTCACCAACTTCATGATGACCAAGACCTATCAAAGCTCCATCTCGGTTTCCAACACCGCCGTCGTCTCGACCGCGCAGCACCAGCAAATGGGCAACCTCGTCAAAGACAAGGACATCCTCACCCAAACCGCCCATAACCTCAAAGCCAATGGCCATAAGCACGCCAACAACGCCGACATCACCTCCGCGGAAATCTCCTCGGGCGTCACCCTCGCCGCCTTGGCCAGCAACTCCATCTCGATGACCATTACCTTCCAGTCCACCGACCAAACCATCACCAAGTACGTCTTGGACGAACTCACC
>JBGUWA010000095.1:0-6500 GCA_045220635.1 Candidatus Alloenteromonas sp.
AGGCGTAGTCACGGCCCAAGAAGACCGAGCCAGTATCGCGTTCGTACTGGATGGGGCCCAAATCCGACATACCGAATTCGGTGACCATCAAACGGGCGAGGCGGGTCGCTTGTTCGATGTCGTTGGACGCGCCGGTGGAGACATCTTGGAAGAAGATTTCTTCGGAAGTGCGGCCACCGAGCAAGCCGGTAATGCGGGCGATGAGCTCGTTCTTGGTCATCAAGAAGCGGTCGTCTTCCGGAGTCATGAGCACGTGTCCGCCGGTATTGCCGCGCGGAACGATCGTGATTTTCTGAACCTTATCGGAGAAGGGGAGATTCATGCCGATGACGGCGTGACCCGCTTCGTGATACGCGACTTGTTTGCGTTCTTTTTCCGACAAACCCTTGGAGGATTTGGCAGGGCCCGCGATGCGACGGTCGATGGCTTCGTCGATTTCGACGATGGTGATTTGATCCTTGTTCGAGCGGACCGCAAGAATCGCGGCTTCGTTCAAGACGTTGTCAAGGTCTGCGCCGGAGAAGCCGACGGTACGTTTGGCAAGGGCATCGAAATCGACGCTGGGATCGATCTTTTTGCCACGGGCGTGGACGCGAAGGATCGCGGCACGACCCGCTTTGTCGGGCAAGGAAACGGTGATGGTGCGGTCGAAACGGCCAGCCCTGCGGAGGGCGGGGTCAAGGACGTCGTCGCGGTTGGTCGCGGCGATGACCAAGATGCCGGAGTTGGCTTCGAAACCATCCATTTCGACGAGCAATTGGTTGAGGGTTTGCTCACGTTCGTCATTGCCGCCGCCTAAGCCAGCGCCACGCTGACGACCAACGGCATCGATTTCATCGATGAAAATCAAGCATGGAGCGGTGGCCTTGGCTTGACGGAACAAGTCACGGACACGACCCGCGCCGACGCCGACATACATTTCGACAAAGTCGGAACCGGAGATGGAATAGAAGGGGACGCCCGCTTCGCCGGCAACGGCTTTGGCAAGCAAGGTTTTACCGGTGCCTGGAGGGCCGATTAAGAGGAAGCCTTTGGGAAGCCTGGCGCCGAACTTGGCGTATTTCTTCGGATCCCTGAGGTATTCGACGAGTTCGACCATTTCAGCCTTCTCCTCATCGCAACCCGCGACGTCCTCGAAGCGGACTTTGCTGGTATCTGCCCTACGGGCAGGAGACTTGTTGAAACTGTTGATGGAGCCGTTGGCGCCGTTTACGGATGCGCTTAAGCGGCTAAAGATGAAGATGCACACCAAGATCGTCACGCCGGTGGTGATGATGGTGGGTCCCCAAGAATCCCAGAAGGAAACCTCGAAGGCGTTGGCGTTGGTGGCCATCGGGGTGATGTTGGTCAGGGATTTGAAGGGCTCGTATCTCTTGGCGTCTTCGACGCGGGTTTCGAAGAGATCCTTGTAGGAGGCGTGCTCGGCGCCATAGGTGACGTTGGTGAAGCCTTGGGACCAGGTTGTTTCGTCGATGCGGACGGTGAAGGAATAGGGTTTGTTGTCGCTGCTTAAATAGCGGCCGCGCACGACGACCGTGGTGTATTCGTGGCTGGCCTCATAAGCATAAAGCTTATTGTTGGCGTTGGCGTACGGGGTGAGCTCGTACTGCTTGGTATCTTGGTTGAGGTTATAGCTAAGAACGATTTCATCGATTTTGGATTCAACGATCGTGTCATTGGCGCCAAAGAGGTTGGAAAACATGAGCCAAATGAAGAGGCCCGCGGCGCCGGCGATAAGAATATAGGGAAGTATGTAGCTGAACAGACTTCGTCTGGGGGGTTTACCGTCGTTCATGGTTCGCTCCTTTCATCTGCCGTCAAAAAGGGCAGCAACTGACTTTAAGTCAGCGATGATTATTGTCAAATTAAATGCTTAATTCTACTTAAAGATTCTTCACTTTTCTTCGTCGCGCACGTTCATGGTGAGCTTGGAGGTGTGATACTCGTGGAAATAGCGACGATATCTAGGCACGTAGATGACCTTGCCGTTTTTGTTAAGGAAGATCGGCCAGACGTAACGGAGTCGGACCGGCATGCGCCACGTGCTGAAGAGGGAATGGACTGGCTCGAGGAAGCCATGGACCACATAACGGTCCGTCGGAAGAGAAGTACGAATGGTAATGGGGTAGTCCTCTTCATGAATGCCGCGGTCTTCCGCGCCCATCGAGAAATCGAGGCTGAAGTCTTTGGTTTCGAGGACGCCCGGCTTGTCGAGCTGATACGAATAGAGGATTTCTTCGTAGTTACGGCCCAAGATCAGGATGTCGTACTCTTTGATGAGATAGGTCTCTTCGCCGAGCTTCATCATCGCGTTGGGGTTCGGGATGAGGCAGAATTTGCGGATTTCGGCGATATTCTCGGGATTTAAGGTGATGTCTTCGGGGGCGCGAGAGACGAAGCGCATTAAGGTCGCGGCGAATTCGTCCGCGGACAAAGCGAACAACGGACGGATTTCCAGCTCTTCGCCTTGGTCGATGGAATTGCTGAAATCGCGCGCCAATTTGAATTTGTCGTCGTTCACCGATTCCATTTCGGCGATGAGGTTTTCGCGTTCGATCGCGGAAAGGGCGTTGATGTGCTCCTGGATCGCGCTGCGGGTGAATTGGTCCTCGTATTTGGATTTCTTCATGGAGAAGGGGACCCTGTTTTCCTCGTCATATTCGCGGAGTTCGTCGCGGGTATAGCGCAAAAGCGGGCGGATAATGACCATGCCGTTTTGCGTCGAAACCGGGCTAAGACCATATTTGCCGCGTTTGCCGCCGCGCTCTTTTTGAATGAGGTAGGCTTCGAGCAAGTCGTCTTGCTGGTGGGCGATGACCAAACCCGAGGCATGGTGGCGGTCATAGACTTCTTTGAAGAAGCCATAACGGACGTTTCTCGCCCAAACCTTGAAATCGTCGCCATCGTGATAGGACTCTTCTTCGGGCAACGTGGCGGCATCGAGATATTCCAGAACCAAGCCGTTGGCGCCGCAATAGGAAGCGAGTTTGATGTAGTCTTCGCTCGATTCTTCGAATTTGTGGTAATTAATGCAAGCCACGACGGGTTTGATGCCGCTTTTCTGGAGCATGTCCAAAAGCGCCATCGAATCTGGACCATAAGTGCAGGCGCAAATGTACGTGGCGCCTTTGGAGAATTTGTAATCAAGCATCTTCGCTACCTCGATTTCCGACGATGTCTTCGACGACTTCATACATGGTGGACGCGCTTTCTTTGCTCGCATGAGGGAGCAGCGAGAGCACGCGAACCGTGAGGGTATGCCGTCCTAATTTCAGTCTGAGCAAGTCTCCGACTTCGACCTCCGCGGAAGGTTTGGCCACCTTGTCGTTAAGGTGAACGAATCCCGCGTCGCAGAGTTCTTTGGCAACCTCTCTGCGCTTGATGAGCCGAGAGACTTTCAAAAACTTATCAACCCTCATTGCGATAATCTTATCACAATCCCTTAACGGGAATTGTGGTTTTGTATCATTTTTGTGCACGAAAGTCCTATTTGCGGCGGCTCATGTAGATTTCATGCGTGGTTCGCAGCACTTTTTCCAAGACATTGAGCCAGTTTTCGCGTTCCACGAGGATGAATTTGAGTTTGCGATCGACGAACATGACGCGGAGAACGCCTAGGTAGGGGGTAAGGGCTTCGAAAAGATCCGTGCCGATGCCGTCGATCTTGGTGAAGGCGGAAGAAAGCGTGAGCTCAACCCTTCCCTGAACTTCCTCAAGAGTGTCGAATTCCTCCGAATCGGCAAGGATATCGATGCGTTTTTTCGTAATGACCAATTCGGCCTCTTTGGGTAGGCGACCGTAGATGTCCTTGAGGCGCTTTTTAAATGCGACAAGCTCTTCTTCGGTTTTGATATCATCAAGTTCGTGGTAAAGCTCGACTTTATCGGACTTCGATGCGTATTCCTGCGGGATATAGGCATCGATGGAGAATAGTTTCTTCGCGACCGGGGGTTCGATGGGAGTTCCCGTCGTCTTTTCCTGGATGGCTTCGTTGAGCATCTTGAGATAAAGATCCAGGCCAACCGAATCGATGAAACCCGCTTGTTCTGGGCCAAGGATGTCGCCTGCGCCGCGAATCATCAAATCCCGTTGGGCGATTTTGTAACCCGAGCCAAGTTCGGTGAATTCCTGAATGGCCTGCAATCTTTTCCGGGCATCCTCGTTCATTTCTTTCTCTTGCTTATAAAGCAAATAGGCGAAAGCGATGCGGTCGCCGCGACCGACGCGCCCCTTGATTTGATAAAGTTGGCTCAAACCAAAACGGTCCGCGTCCTCGACGATGATCATGTTCGCGTTGGGAATGTCGATGCCGTTTTCGACGATGGAGGTGCAAACCAGGACGTTAATGTCTCCGTCGTAGAACTTTTCCATGACGTCTTCCACGGATTCTTTATCCATTTGGCCATGAACGACGCCGACCTCTGCCATCGGAAGTTTGGCGGCAATGCGCGAAGCAACGCGGTAAATCGACTCGACGCGGTTATGAACATAAAACACCTGGCCGTGGCGGGAAAGCTCGCGTTGAATAAGTTCGTACACGATTTCGGCGTTATATGGCGTCACATAGGTTTGAATGGGCATCCTAGCGTTTGGAGCAGTAAGAATTTCGCTGATCGGACGAATGCCAATTAACGACATTTGCATGGTTCTCGGAATCGGCGTCGCAGATAGCGTCAAAACGTCAACCGTAGATTTGATTTCCTTGATTCTTTCCTTCTGCGCGACGCCAAAACGCTGCTCCTCGTCCACGATGAGAAGGCCAAGGTCTTTGAACTCGATGTCTTTGGATAACAAACGGTGGGTTCCGATGATCAAATCGACCTTGCCTTCACGAACTTCCGTAAGCGACTTCCGTTGAGTGGCTTCAGGTACCAGGCGGGAGAACAGTGCGATGCGGATTCCATAAGGGGAGAAGCGTTGTTGTGCCACCTCAAAGTGCTGACGGGCCAAAAGAGTGGTGGGGCAAAGCAAAGCAACCTGCTTTCCTGCCCCGATCGCCTTGAACGCGGCGCGGAAAGCGACCTCGGTTTTGCCAAAGCCAACGTCGCCGCACAAAAGGCGGTCCATTATGTCCGGTTTCTCCATGTCGGATTTGATTTCATCGACCGCTTTTTGTTGGTCTGGAGTAAGGGTGTGCGCGAACTCATTCTCGAACTGAACCTGCAATTCATCGTCCTTTGGGAACTGAAATCCTTGCAAATGTGCCCTTTTTCGATACAAATCTAATAAACGGTCCGCTAATTCGTTTACGCGGTTTTTGATGTTTGCTTTGCGGCGTTCCCACTCTTTGCTGGAGAGGTGGGAAAGCTTTGGCGCAGCCCCTTCTCGACCGGCGTATTTGCGCACCAAGCGGAACTGTTCCAACGGGACATAAAGGAACTCGTTGCCGGCATAGGCGATATAGAGGAAGTCGCGGTGCACGCCATCGACCTCAATCGTCTTCACGTCGACGAATTGCCCAATGCCGTTATATTCGTGGACGACGTAGTCTCCTGTTTTGAGGTCTTCATAGGAGCGGAGGATCGTCGCGTTCTTAAAGCGAGAGGAAAAACGGGAAGAAACGCTCCGCTTCCCAAACAGTTCCGCGGATGAGATAAACGCGACCTTTAACGACGGGAGTTCAAACCCCTCATTTAGGGGCTTTTCTGTAATGCCAGTCTTCTTTTTTGGAAGGTTAAAATCCTTCACTTCCTCATAATCTAAAGAATTGTCAATCAAAAGCGATGTTATGACACTTTTGTGATGGATATCGGGAATCGATAAAACGACCTTGTCACAGGTGGCGCAATAGCTTTGGATTAAAGGCAAAATGTAGTTTGCCGATTTACCGAGAACGCTGATTTTATGAGCTTGGAAGATGGTGTCTTCTGCGTCATCGGAAAAGGGTTTGGACCAAACAAGGCTGCTTCCATGGACTAGCGCTTCGCTGAAGCTCATGTATTGACGCAACTTTGATAGCCCGTGTCCTTTTATGTATAAATCGCCCAGGAAATCGTTTGCCTCTTCAAGGAGCATCTTCACATTCGCGTTAAAGCTTTCTTTATTGGCGACATAAACGATTTCAGGATCGCAATAATGTAAGACGGAATAGGGCTTTTCTAACGCGAAGCCATAATATCGGTATAGAGAACTGCGGTAGTCACGCTCAATAAAGCGCTCTAAATCTTGCCCAACCGTTTGTCTCATGGACGCCGCGGCCTCGGGGGTGAGCAATTTCTCATCCTCATCCATTTGAGCCTTTGCCTTAAGAGTGAAAGCAGTCAGTTCGTCATCGTTCAAGAAGATGTCCGACGCAGGAATTATCGTGACTTCATCGAGCTTTTTCAGCGACTCTTGGGTTTGGACATCAAAAATACGAATCGATTCGATTTCATCCCCGAAAAACTCAATACGAATTGGATTGAGGTACGAAACGCTATAGACATCGAGAATGTCGCCACGCGAAGCGTACTGTAACGTATGTTCGACCTTATTCGCGCCCTGATAGCCGATTTGACTAA